>JAQFVO010001401.1 GCA_027942505.1 Endozoicomonas sp.
ACAACGGCCAGGCCATCGACTGCGAACCCCAGCACGCTCAGTAGTACTGCCGAGCCCGTGAGCAGATTGGAAAACAACACAACTCTTGCTGGTACCACCACATCACCGGCTACCGATGACATCGAAACTACGACGATTATCACACCCACCGATCGCAATACGACGCAGGCTACAACCGGGACAACTGCCAGGCCATCGACCACTAACCCCAGCACGCTCCATAGTACTGCCGAGCCCGTGAGCAGATTGGAAAACAACACAACTCTTGCTGGTACCACCACATCATCGGCTATAGATGACATCGAAACTACGACAATCATCACACCCACCGACCGCAATACGACGCAGGATACAACCGGGACAACGGCCAGGCCATCGACCGCTAATCCCAGCACGCTCAGAAGTACTGCCGAGTCCACGAGCAGAGTGGAAAACAGTACAACTCTTGCTGGCACCACCACCGCCCCGGCTACTGATGACATCGAAACTACGACGATTATCACACCCACCGATCGCAATACGACGCAGGGTACAACTGCGACAACTACAAGGTCATCGACTACTAACTCAACCACGCTCAGTAGCACTGCCGAGTCCACGGGCAGGTTGGAAAACAGCACAACCCTTGCTGGCACGGCCGGAGCGCCGGCTACTGATGGCATTGAAGCTACGACAATCATCACACCCACCGACCGCAATACGACCCAGGGAACAACCGCAACAACTACAAGATCATCGACTACTAATTCAACCACGCTCAGTAGCACTGCTGAGTCTACAGACAGAGCAGAAAACAGCACAACTCTTGCTGGCACCACCACAGCGCCGACCACTGATGACATCGAAACTACGATGATTACCACACTGACTGAGCGCAATATGACTGAGGGTTCAGTCAGGACAACGGCGAGAACATCTGCCACTAATCCTGCCAGGCTCAGTAGTACTGACGAGCCGGCGAACAGAGGGGAAAACAGCACAACTCTGGCTGGCACCACCGCGGAGGAGCCGGCCACTGATAACACCAAGACTACGACACCCGCCGATCGCCAGACTACTCAGAGTACAACCCGGCCAACTGCGGGTGCATCATCGAGCGAACCGGGCAGCAGCACAGCTACTGCCCGGCCGCTGGCAAAGTGGGCCAGACAGTCAGCAGAGCGTTTTGATGCCAAGATCAGCAAAGCCATCAGTGCGACGCTGGAAACCATTAACCAGTTAAGTGCTAACAGTGCCAAACGACGCAGCGTGCAAAAGCGAGTTCTGCTCGGTGACGCGTTGAAAACCCTGAATAACCAGTTTGACCAACACTTTCTCAAGGTTTTTGAGCAGGCTCACCAGGCATCGTCATCTGCCGGAAGTGCTGTCACTGACAATCAGCTGATCACTCTGTTCCAGCAGATGTTTGTCTCTGTGTGCGAACAGCGAGTGCAGCTGTTCGTCGGTGCCGGCTATATTGATACCGGCGATCTGAGCCAGGAGGAAATTCTACAACTCAAGTCGTCTGCCATGGACGAAAATGGCAAGGTAGTATCCTCTCCTGTCCATCTTATTGCTGTGATCAAGGACACTCTCAAGGCATCCGCAGATGACCAGCCGCTCAATGAGTTTCTTAATCAACTTCTTGGCAATCTTGAGCACAAGAGCAGACCGACGCGACTGTCCGCTGTCCACAGCAGTCAACCAAGTCAGCAACAGCTGATTAACGTACTTGAGAAGGAGAAAGAACGGTTTATCGACGATGTTCAGACGCTGCATTTGCGGGATAAAGGCCACTTTAACGATGAAGTGTCTGCTGGTGGTCAGGATGTGCTGTTTTTACCGTCGACGTTCCTGGACGTAATTAAAGACCCGGACGCCTATCGCGCCGTTTTCGACCGTGACGATACTCGATACAGACAGCTCGATTTTGACTCGACAGAAAGTGGCATCAATATGCAGGGCGAGAGCAAAACTCCGAAACCCGTTGCCAATAGAGAGACCATTGTCGATAAACCATTGCCCAAAAAACCGGCCAACACCCGGATTCGCCAGCTGAAAAACAATCCATCCCTGCCAGACCCGGTAATGCCACTGAGTGAACAGGCCAGAAAAATAACCAACAGGTTTGATCGTGAGATTGGCAAAATGACTGATCAGACGTGGCAAAACATCCAGCAACTGCCCGCTGGCAGCGCCAGACAGCAAAGCATTCAAAAGCGTGTGCTGCTTGGCGATGGCTTGAATAGACTGAATAATCGGTTTGAAAGTCTTTTTCTGCGGGTGTTTGAACAGGCTCAAAAAGCACCGTCGTCTAAAACAGTGGCTTTCTCTGACAATCAGCTATCCGCCATATTCGAGCAAATGTATGCTTCGCTGTGCGAAGAACGTGTTCAGCTATTCATTGATTCCGGTTATCTCGATGCAGGCAATCTCAGCCAGAAAGAAGTCCTGCAGCTTAAGTCGGGCAGCTATGATAAAAACGGCAATGTGGTTCTGTCTCCTCAGCACCTTGCCAAGGTGATTGACGACACTCTCGGGGAATATGGGGAGCAAAATCCGTTCGATGAATTTCTCAAGCATCTCCAGAAACGCCTTGAACGAAGACCAGGATCAACCCAGCCAGCGCAAGAATCTCTGCACAGCCACAAAAATCCCTGGGAAGATGGGCCTATGTTGGCGGATATTCTCAAGCGCGAGAAAAACCTCTTTATCGCCGATGTTCAGCAGATTTATATGCACGACAGAGGGCACTTTGCCGATGAAATTCCGCTGGATACTGCCGGGCAGGATGTGCTGTTTTTACCCTCTACTTTCCTGGACGTCATTAAAGACCCGGATGCCTATCGTGCCATCTTTGACGGCAAACAGCACCACTTTGACGACGCAAAGGAGTCTGGCAAACCCAGAAAACGTCGGGATATTGAGCAAGCGCCAGTCAGCTCGGCAGCAGCCAGACCAGAGGGTGTGATAGGTAACATTGGCAAGTATCTGGGCGGACTGCTCCCATCGACCGCTTCGGTGTCGGGTAAATTGCCGGCCATGGATTCTGAGTCCCACGCACATGACAATCCAGCCAGCTCGTTCAGGCAAAGCTCGCAACTTCAGGGCGCTGGCAATTTAGCCCTGGCGACCTTGCTGGCTGCTCGATTTAATAATCGCCAGATAGAGACCGGGCAGCGCACGATAGCAGAGAACCAGGATCTGCTCAGCCAGTCGCCAGGTATGCGACTTTTGTCGAATAGCAGTGCAATAGCCGGGCATTTGTCGGCGGAGGTTCGAGCTTTTGTTGATCATCTTAACGACAGTAATCAGACAATTGCTGTCGATTGGCGCCTGAATGATCTGGTCAATATGGCCATTGTGCAGAGTACGGCAAAAAAATCGACCGGTGTGACCGAGGCATTTCTTGATGAGGTTCTCAAATCTCCCCAGGTTGGTGTCGAGCATGAGCGCCCGGAGAATATCTTCGAGGCTGATGGCCATGTGCGGGGCAAAGCTGACGGCGACCAGGGCCTGTTCTACGACCCGAAAACGGGAAAAACCGACACCACAGGTCCTGTCCTGGGGCTGGCTCGTGCCATGTTGCAGGCTATGGCCAGAAGGCATCTGGCTGCTGACAAACTGTCGGACTCTCAGCGCAGAGAGATCATCCAGCAAGTGCATGTGCTGGCTGATCGTCAGGAAACCTCCACCGTGGCCGGGCTGGCAAAATTTATTGGGCTTGGGGGAGCCAAACCGTCACCAGCGGCTATTGCCGATATCCTCGATGAGCGGCTGACCGACACAGCTTCGATACTGACTCAACAGCACGATTCGCTTATTAACCGTCTTGACCGGGGAGATTTTGCCGGGGGTAAAAAACTGTTTATGCAACTGTCTGCGGATCAGCTGCTGGAAAAGGTAGAAACCCTGGCCCTTGAACCCGACTATCTCGGTATTGATGACTCGGCAGGCCTGCTGGCAAGCCTGCGGGCAGAGATTCTCCCCAATGATGCATTCAGTGGTCGTGGCGAAAAGCCCAATGTGAATACCTCTTTTAGCAGGCAGCGAGCCTGGGAGCTTTTCACCGACCTCTATGACAGCAAGATTGCCGCTCAGAAAGAGGCGTTCAACCGGGTAAAAGTTCAGGCCATGATCTATCGTCACGGGATTTACGATACCAATGAGGCAAGCCGTTTGAGTCAACTTCTGGTTCAGCTGCTGCCTGTGCGGGCCAGCGCCAGTGACTATGTCGGGGCCTTGCAGCAGAACAATGCACCGGGCGTGGTAACACTGCACCAGTTCGATCCGAAGCGGATTGCCGGCATGATTAAACACTATCTGGTTCTCAGGGACTTCGTTGACAAACGTTTTGCTGCAACGTTTGGCAGTGCTGTTACTGACCCAGAACTGCACAAAGAGCTGGTCAGCCATGTGGCACGTATTAGCCTGGACGCCCTGAAGGGTAATATCCACTCGGGTTCATGGGAGGCCGTTGCCGGACAGAACCTGAAGGACGAGCATGATGAATTTGTGGCTCTTGGTGGTAATGACGTTGATGTTTTGTACTGAGACTGAAC
>JAQFVO010000010.1 GCA_027942505.1 Endozoicomonas sp.
ATGGCCGATGGCATCTTTGAAGCTGGAGCCAGGATGATGCGCGACACACCGAATGCTATCAAATTCACTACCGCAGATGGGCGAGAGGCATTTCTTGCCAATATCTTGGCATCGGAGGAAGTTGCCAGAATTTTTGCAGAGATTAAAGTCGAAGATTCCATGTGGGAATTTGCCGAAGATTACTTTCGCCGTTCTATAAGAAGACCCAAATGAAACCATATATTATCTGGCTTTTGGGCCGCACATGACTTGGCAACAGTTTGAAAGTAAGAAGCAAATGGTCATGTACTTATATAATTGTGCACTGACTGAAGTTTAATGAGCGAGATAAAGTTACATAAACTAAAGTTATAAGTAGCGTTTCATGGATGATTAACATTACAGGGATTCACTAATGAGCACCTTAGTTAGCAGCGCCTCTCTCACGAGTTCTGATTCAGGGCCGAGACCTTCGGTCCTTACCCTGAATGACTCCAAAATTGCTTCACTTCGTGCGGCCGGTTACAGCGATGCCCAGATTGAGGCCTTGATGTCTCTGGCAGACCCTGATGATCAGGGCAATTCCCTGACACCAACGCACTTTTATTCAGTAAACAAACAGACGTTGAATGCTTTGCAGTATTCCGGCCAGCTTGATGAAGCTTCCAGGCAGCTGGTCTATCTGCAGGCTCCTATTGCCCTGGTTCAGGAAGTGAGTGATCCCACCAACTGGAATGGTGACAACTATGTAGGCCCCGGCGCTTCGCAGATAAACGCTTATTTGCTCGGTGAACAGGTGGATTTTGCCAAACCCAGTCTGGACGCCATGATTATGGCGGTGCTGACTGCCAGGGCTGACATCCTGCAAAACCAGCTCGAAGAACAGATCGAGTCAATCAACCAGAAAAACCAGACCCTGGAAAGTGCCAACGATATGCTGGCCCGGGCCAAAGAGCTGAAAGCCGAGGCTGGCACTTCTGGCTCAGTAAGAATGCCTCAGGACATGCGTGATTTCTGGGATTCACTCGACGCCAAGTACGATGGTAGCGACAAACATGATTCCTCTGAGTGGGATGTCAACATTGAAGGACTCAAGGGCAAAATTGAAGCCTTGACCAGTCAATCGCAGTTGGAAACCACCAAGCTTCAGCAAACCATTAACAAATACAACCAGACGTTCGAGATGCTCTCGAATTTCATGAATAAATATTTCCAGTCCATCAGCACGATCATTCAGAATATGCGCTAACTCATGGAGGAGAAGCACGTGAATAATGAAAATCAAGGTGGTTACGACAATAAAGACGTCGAGGATATGCTCTTTAAATTCTTTGGCAAGGGAGGAGCCTTCAAAGATTTGAATAACATGAGTGATGATGCCATGGAGGCTATTTACTCAGTTGCCTACAACCTTTATCAGG
The DNA here is from genome assembly GCA_027942505.1 of Endozoicomonas sp. Lineage (GTDB taxonomy): Bacteria > Pseudomonadota > Gammaproteobacteria > Pseudomonadales > Endozoicomonadaceae > Endozoicomonas. The sequence goes on from JAQFVO010000010.1 coordinate 1,401, forward strand.
GTGGTAAGTACGAAGAAGCTACTAAAGTATTTCAGTTTTTGTGTTTTTACGATCACTTTAACCGCAAATACTTTCTTGGTCTTGGTGCCTGCCAACAGATGCAGAAGCAGTATGACAATGCCATCGAAATCTTTTCCTTCGCCACTATTTTGGATTCCGATGACCCGCGCCCGATGATGTACATCGGTGACTGTCATCTGGCCAAGGGCGATAAGGATAATGCCCGTGCAGCCTACGAAACCTGCATTGAGTGGGCCGGTGCAGGCGAGCAGTATGCTCAAGATCTGAAGCGTGCCAGAAATATGCTGGAAAATCTGCAATAACTGAGGAGTAAAAGGATGTCTCCTATCTCACCGGATTCTCAGTCGGTCAAAAGTACCGAATTAGACCCGCATGTGCAGCGGCAAGAGCAAGTTGCTAAACAAGAAAAGATCAGCCGCGGTTATCCTTACCAAAACACAGTCTCTTCTGAAGGCGCGATGCCGGATGAGTATGAGGCATCGGTAAAGCCACCCCATAACCTGGACGTTCCCGTGCAAGGTTCTGACTCACCCTCTGAAGGTGTCCTCAAAGAAATTGCGGTTTACACCGAGATTGAAAAACGTTTCAAAGAGGATGCAGACGCCGCCAAGATTGGTTTGGCGGCCGAGGGCATTATTGAACAGATGGATGAGGAGTTTATCGATGGTGCCCAGGTACGCAAAAATCCCCTGGCCAGTCATATCAACTCCATGCAGAGCAACAGAGAACATCTGGCCTCAATGGGTTATGACAACGAACTGATAGATAATTTACTGGCCCTGGCTGACCCGAAGAATCCTGACAACTCTCTGGCCCAGATGCACTCCATGTCAGCGCAAATTTCAGCAAAACTGGAGGGCGACAACTCCCTGGAGAATCTGAGCAATCTCTTTGCTGATACGATTAACAAAGTTGCCAACCTCAAAGGTGGCCCTGCTGAACTTCATGCCAATTTACAGGCCGACCTCAAGGCATTCAACGCCGCATTCCTCGGTTCAAAGGGTGCACTGGATGTAGATAGTGCCACACTGATGCTGATGCAAATCCAGACTCAGCTGCAAGATAACCGACTAAAGTTTGACCAGCAAAATATCAAGGCTAATCAAGTTTCCCGGGAGCAGGCTTCACAAGAGCGGATGGGTAAAATCCTTGACTCCATCGAGAAAGCCGAGAAGGCCAAGGATGCCGGGCTGGTCAGCAAAATTTTCGGCGGAATTGCGGTTGCCTTGATGGCAATAGTTGCCGCGGTTATGGTAGCCGG
>JAQFVO010000041.1 GCA_027942505.1 Endozoicomonas sp.
AGTCGCTGCTGTCCCGACTGGGCGCGTTTAACATGCAGGGCGACCAGTTCGTTGATTTGATGGAGCAGGCCGCGCCCCTGTCTGACTGGTCCAGAGTTATTCAGGACAGCGGCTACAAAGGTGTCGCGTACTCACAGATGGTTGACGCCGGGCCTTACGGTAAGCCGGTTATGAACCATGCCCTGAGCATGTTCGACCCTGACGATGTGCGTCACGTCGAGTCTGGCCTGTTTAACGAAGACCCTGATATTACTGCCATTGACCCACGAGCCAATATCAACGGCCAGATGATGTCAGCCATTATTGACTCAGACGGCCCGATGAACGCCATGGGCCTTGGCACGATTGCCAACGGCATGGAAAAACTCGGTGTACCCAGTCGCCTGACCGACGAGCTGAATAACATCGCCCGTGGCCGCGTTACGACGCACACTGGCCAAGAGATCGCCAAGCACCGCATGGGTATCCAAATATCCCGAAACTCTGACCGGTTCCGTGACATCTGGGGCGATACGTTTCTGGCCGACTGGCTCTCCCCGAAAGACGGCACCGGTCACTACGAACGAGTGGCGCAGCATCTGGGCGGCTATATCATACCGATACTGCAAGACCTGAAAAACCTGCCCGATGCGTTTGGTAAACTCCAGAGCTGGCTGGCGGCCAGTAACCCGACCAAGCGCCGGATGCAGCCCAAGTCCAACAGCCGGATCGTCGATGCGCTGCGGTACAAGCCCGGTTCTGCTGCCGAGAAAGCACTCTCTGAACAAGAATATCTGGTCTACAACCGCATTCGGAACTCGTTCACGAACATTGCCGACGAACTGAAATCCGTCGGCGTCATGATGGGCAATATCAAGGACAATTATTTCCCGCAAATCTGGAGCAAGACCCAACTCGAAAAAGACCCTGACGGCTTTATCGACGCCATGGCCCGGTACTTTGTCAGCGATGCCCAGGGTGGCCACGGTGATCCTGTAGCGTGGCAACAGGCCCGCGAGTCTGCCGCCCGCATGTACGACAAGTTAGTAAACGACGACGGCATGTATATCCCCAACCCTGGCACCACAAGAGAGACCCGAGGGGACCATATAGACTTTCAGCGTGTCGTGCGACTCGACGAAGAGAAAAACGTCGAGCACTTGAATACGCTTAAAAAATACCTGGAGTCTGACTTAGAGACCGTGCTGGCCAAATACTTCGATACGGCCAGCCGCCGGTTAGACATGACCCGCAAGTTCGGCGTCGGCAATCATGGTCTCTACGACTACACCAATCTCGTGCAGGCACCCGAGCTGACCAGTGCCATTGCCGAGCTGTTATCAAGCAACCGGATTCACACCCGGAATATTAAACTGGCGCTGAATACTCAGGACATCGGCCAGTTGTCGATCGAGACGACCCTGCTGCGTTCGCCTTTTGGCGCTGCCGAACAGGCGTTGCCCGTCGCCAAGGAAGCACAGGATATTCTCAAGCGCCACGGCAAAGAAGCGGCCCGGTCGTACTT
>JAQFVO010000057.1 GCA_027942505.1 Endozoicomonas sp.
CATAACCCTGGCGGCAATCAGTCCGTGTTGCGTAACCTGACGATTGAGCAGTACCAGCAGGAAAAACAGCAGGAGCAGGCCCGTCAACAGTCTGCGGCCAATATAACGCCAGTCAAGACGTGACATGATTACTCAGAGTGAACTGAAGAAAAAAGCACTGCGCCCCTGGACGACGGGGGACTTTTTAACCAGTGTCGTAAATGGCGATAACCGGTTTCCGCTGGTGATCAGTTTTGGCAAACCCTCGGGCAAGACGTTAAGTCAGGACTACGGCAAGGTGCGGGAGTGGATAGCTCAGTTGCACAGCCACAGCAAGGCGGTAACGGGTACTGGCTATCGACTGGAGTACCGGAGCATCAAACACAAAATGCTCGGTGATCAGCGCATACCCGAGCAGGTTCTGTTCGATGAACGTGATGACTGGCTGAGCTTTATTGGCAAAGTCAAAGCGTTTCGGCAGTTTGATGAACTGGTCGGCACTACCCGACGGGCGTTGCCGGAATTGGTGCCCTGGCTGGCAGCAAAACCGTTAAAGGCCCTGGAACTGGCGGCCAGCTGGCCGCAGCTGTTGAAAGTCTGCCACTATTTTCGCCTTAACCCGCTGCCGGGGCGCTACATTCGCCAGCTGGATATTCCCGGTGTCGATAGCAAGTTTATCGAGAAACACAAGGGTGTTCTTTCGCAGCTGCTCAGCCAGGTGCTTGACCCGGAGGACTATGATGGCACGGTGACCGGCCTGGCGGAAAACGGCTTTGAGCGGCGTTTTGGGCTGCGTTTTGATGAGCCACTGATTCGTTATCGCCTGCTTGACAGCCAGCAGCCAGTAACCGATATCACCGTGCCGGTGTCGCAGTTTCATGATACGGGGGTTGGCACGGTCTTTATCACCGAGAACAAGGTCAATGGTCTGGCCTTTCCTCCGGTTGCCAATGCCATGGTGATTTTCGGACTCGGTTATGGCATTCAGTCATTGACCGCTATTGACTGGTTGCATAAGAAAGAGCTGATTTACTGGGGAGATATTGATACTCACGGGTTTGCTATTTTGTCGCGGTTACGCCAGAACTTTGCTGAGGTGCGCTCCTTACTGATGGATGAGCAGACCTTGCGCCACCATCTCCATCTGTGCGGCGAAGAGGAAAAACGGTTCACCGGCGACTTGGCACACCTGACCCCGGATGAGCAGCAACTGTTTGCCCTGTTACAGGCCAACCTGCTTGGCACCAACCTTCGTCTGGAACAGGAGCGCATCAGCTACGGCTGGTTACTGGATGCGCTGTAGTACTCGACCGGGTAAATGGTTTTGGCTCCGTTCATTCTGAGCATGAACGGAGCCTGAAACGATATCTATAATGCCCTCAGTTGTGAATATAACCAGTGGAGTCTTCGGCAGTGCTTGATGTCTGTACCGGGTGAGTTTTGAAGTAATCAGTACAGCGTTTCAGGTCATCAAGCAGCAAATCGGCCAGATCCCGGGTAAAACCGTGGCGCACAAGAATGCGCATGATCACCAGGTCTTCGCGGTTGGCGGGCATGGAGTAGGCTGCTATCTGCCAGCCACGGCTGCGTATCCGGTCAGAAAGGTCGTACAGGCTAAAGCCCGGGTTAACCCCTTTTTTCAGCGACCAGCTCATGGCCGGAATACCACCCTCACCGTCGTATATGATGTCAAACAGACCCATTTTGGCAATCTCACGACTCAGGTACTGGGCCGTGTCGTAACAGGCCTGCTGTATGCGTCGGTAGCCTTCTTTACCCAGGCGCAGGAACAGGTAGTACTGGGCCGCAATCTGACCTCCTGGCCGGGAGAAGTTCAGGGCAAAGGTCGGCATATCGCCGCCCAGGTAATTCACCCGGAAAATAAGGTCTTCCGGTAAATCTTCCTTGTCCCGCCAGACAACCCAGCCGACCCCTAACGGTGCCAGACCGAATTTGTGGCCCGATGCATTAATGGACTTCACCCGGGGCAGGCGGAAATCCCAAACCAGGTCGGGCTGGCAAAAAGGTGCCAGGAAACCACCACTGGCCGCGTCCACATGGATAGGGATATCCAGCCCGGTATCTTGCTGAAGTTTGTCCAGGGCATCACTGAATGCATGAACCTCCTCGTACTGACAGGTGAAGGTGATGCCCAGGGTGGGGACCACACCAATGGTGTTCTCGTCGCAGCGTTTGATTGCCTCGGCAGGTGTCATTACAAGGCGATCCTGTTCCAGTGGCACCTCCCTGAGCTCGATATCCCAGTAGCGGGCAAACTTGTGCCAGCAGATCTGTACTGGTCCGCAGACCAGGTTGGGTTTATCCGTTGGTTTACCCTGCTGCTGTCGCTTTTGCCGCCAGCGCCACTTCATGGCCATCCCTCCGAGCATGGCGGCTTCGCTGGAACCGGTGGTCGAACATCCCAGGGTGTTGGCAGCATCCGGTGAGTTCCACAGGTCAGCGAGCATGTGAACGCAGCGGCTTTCCAGCTCGGCAGTTTGCGGATACTCATCCTTGTCGATCATGTTTTTATCAACACATTCGTCCATGATTTTATGAATTTCGTCGTCTACCCAGGTCTGACAGAACGTCGCCAGATTCTGGCGGGCATTGCCGTCAAGCATCAACTCATCGTGAACGATCTGGTAGGCGTGCCGAGGTTCCTGAGGGTGTGGCGGCATCTTGTATTTGGGCATACTGACCGACAAGTCGGAGTTAGCGTAAATGTCATCATTAAGGTCATCAAGAATATCATCTCGGTAATGCAGTGGCATGGGGGGCTCCGGGTCATCAGTCCGAATACTGCGAAGAAGAGGAACTGGTCTATCGAATCAGTGAGATCGACCACGTATCAGAGAAGGGCACAAGCAGGAACCTGCTATAACGAAACATATACAAGAATTCTTTGTTTTCAAGTTATTAGCATCAAATCAGCAGAGTTTATGGCCA
>JAQFVO010000059.1 GCA_027942505.1 Endozoicomonas sp.
CGTTTCCTATCTTCTTGTGGCTCAACCTCGTGATTTTCTTGGTCAAAGCGTCGTTCCAAGGGAACCACACCCATCTATAAAAAAATACATAATACTGTATTTTATGGTGTGAAAAAGTCTTAATAAGACGTTATTATTCTATAGTAAATGCAAAATAACCGCTTCTGATGGCTTCAATAACCATGGACAGATTGCTCATTACCCAGCTATTGAACTGGAAAAATCAACCAAATCGCAAACCTCTGTTACTGGATGGTGCCCGCCAGGTCGGTAAGTCTTATCTGATCGAGGAGTGTTTTGGCAAAGTCCACTTCCGTCGTGTTGTTAAGTTGGACTTTCTGGCCAACCCCAATTTGGCAGGGCTGTTTGGTGCCAATCTGAACCCACAAGACATACTTCTTAATATTGAGCTGGAACTGGGTGTTGATATTAACGCCAATAATGACCTTCTGTTTTTTGATGAAATTGGCGAGTGTCCTGCTGCGTTAAATTCGTTAAAGTTCTTTGCTGAGCAGCGCCCAGATCTTTACCTCTGCGCGTCTGGCTCAAATGTCGGTCTTTTGAATTCGTTTCCGGTTGGTAAGGTAGAAGCTCTGGAGCTGTTCCCCATGTCTTTTGAAGAGTTTGTCATGGCATCGGGAAACGAGAAAATTCTGGCCGCCTTCAGGCAAGGGCTTCAGATTCAGGCCTCTCACAATAAACTTTGGGCCTTGCTGCTGGATTATTATTTTGTCGGCGGCATGCCTGAAGCAGTAGAAACCTGGTTTGCCGATGGGGGAAAGTTTAGTGGCATTAACGAGCGATGCAGCCGGATACAAAGCATTCACCGGAGTCTGTTATCCGGCTACCTTCGTGACTTTGGTAAATATGGCGGCAAGGTCAATGCACAGCATATAGAAAGGGTCTTTCGTAATGTGCCGTTGCAACTATCCAAAAACATGGATGCATCGGTGAAACGTTATCGGTTTGGTGGTGTGATCGAACGTAAACGCAGTTATCTGGATTTAAGCAGCCCTATTGAATGGTTAGAAAAAACCAAATTGGTTACGCGCTGTTACCCTATTGGCTGCGAACCGAAATCTCCCTTGTCCGCCTATCGGAAAGAAAATCTTTTCAAACTGTTTCTGTTCGATATTGGGGTATTAGGGCATATGCTGGACAGCAATTCCCGCTCAGTTGATTACGACGAGCAAAATCAAGGCCTACAGAGACACTAACTTGTTCGAAAATCGCA
>JAQFVO010000097.1 GCA_027942505.1 Endozoicomonas sp.
ATTGTCACTGTCTGTCTGGTCACGGGAGGTGTCAGTACGTTATCTCTACAGCCCCGACCTGGACGTGAGCCGGAATGCCCTCCATCGTCGCGACGAGAGCAGGGCCATGAGACTCCCCGGCAGTGAGATAACGCAGCATAACATTCAGTCTTTCAAAGGCGGGCGTGCTCAGCCAGGCCGTTCTGCGCTGTGGACCTCAAAACGTCCATCGGCACCGGGTAGCCAGTCATGAGTTGCACCTGACCGACCGCCTGCCCAGCGAGCAGGTCCAAGCCGTCAATGCATTGGATTATTACCGATTGCCAGCCAGTGAATCTGCCATTCGATTACTGTGCATGATTTCCGCGCATGAAAGTGGCGATTTTCATTACGTGCAACAGTTGCGAGGTCCGGCATTGTCGCTGTTTCAGATTGAACCGGCGACTTTTACCGACCTTTGTCACTATGCCAAAAAACGCCATTTTAGTATCAATATTGAATTGCCGAGCAGTCCATGGCGTCTGGTGTTTGATCAACGATTTGCGGCGGCTATGGCGCGGATTTTTTTTCTGCGGTTTAATGAACCCATACCAGACGATCTACACGCAATGGCTGATTATGCCAAGCAGTACTGGAATACCTATTTGGGCAAAGCAACAGCACAGCAATATTTCAACGCCTATTCAAAACACTTTAAGGAGAAATGACTATGGCTGCATCAACCGTTGCCAAAATTGGCGCAGGCACCGTAATGTCGTTTGAAGATCCTGACGCTGCAAATACGTATTTGCCTTTACAGGAAGTTTTAACTATTGGTGCAATTGGTGAACAGGGCGAGTTTGTCGAAACCACGCCTATTGCCGCCACCACGCGCACGTATATTCCCGGTCTGAAAACACCGCCTGACAAGGAAATCACCGGCAACGACGTGCCTGGCGACGCCAACCAGGAGAAGTTCCTGGCGCTGGCTAAAGCGATGGCTATGGTCAACATGAAAGTCGAACTGACCACCGGCCGCATTGCAACCTTTACCCTGGCCATGTCCGGCTGGCAGATTAACGAACCCGCCGGTGATGGTGCCGTAATCTGGACTGTCTTTGGCAAGCAATCCGGCGATGTTATTTGGTCAATAGCCAGCAAAACAACGATGAAAAAAGCCGCATGACACTGACGACATTAGCAGCACTGCTGGAAAATCCACCACTGCGCACGACTGAACTGAGACTGAACGACAGCATCATCTGCAAGATTTATGAATTGCCGGTGTCCGTCTTTGACCGGGTGCGCGCTATCAGTGAAGAAGAAGACGATGACGTTAACATGGATGACATTGTTTATGTTGCGGCTTGGGCCCTGGCTGGAAGGAAACCAACAGATGAAGAACTGGCCGCTATCAGTGATCGTTTCGGTACACGCAGCGTCATGGCCATTTACTTTGAAGCGCTGAAATTCAGTCAGCTGGATGTTGGCGCTGTTGAGCGCGAAAAAAAGCACTGAACAGCAATGGCTGGCGTCGTTTTTTGTTTGACCTGGCGTTGCGTCTGCACAAATCCGTTTATGAAATTCAACAATTGCCGTGCAGTGAGCTGACCGGTTGGATTGCCTATTTTTCATTAAACAATGAACCGACAATTGATTCTTCTGACGCTGAGTATATCCAGTTGCGCAAAGTGCTGGGTTAACTGGCTGATGATCAACAGTGATTTGATATGGCCCGTAATATTCGAATTGCCAGCGTTGTTGTAGACCTGGTTGCCAACAGCGCACGCTATATTGCCAGTTTGCGCCAGGCTAATCGTGACACGCGGCGCTACACGCGCAGTATGCAGCACAGCTTTAATAACTTGTCGCGCAACATTGCCGGAATGGCTGCCGGCTATCTGGGTTTTGCCACGGCTATCAATCAGTTCAACAAAACGTTGGCCAATGCCAAAGAAATCGAAATTATGGCGCAACTGGCCGGCCAGTCGGTTGAAGAGTTTCAGGCAGCGGCTTATGCCACCAATCAATTTGGCATTAATGCGGAAAAATTAGGCGACATCAGCAAGAATGTGCAGGACAAGCTGGGCGACTTTATTGCTACCGGCGGCGGTGAGTTTAAAGACTTTTTTGAACAGATCGCACCTAAAGTTGGTTTGACCGCTGATCAGTTGCAGGGATTGTCTGGTCCTGATGTGCTTTTGCGGGTCAAGCAAGCCATGGAGCAGGCCAATGTGCCAATGGAGCAACAGATATTCTATTTGGAAGCCATCGCCAATGATGCTAGTAAATTGATGCCGATACTGGCTGATAGCGGCAGAGAATACAACCGGCTGACCCAAGAAGCTAAAGACCTGAACCTGGTGTTATCAAAGCAGGACATTACCACCCTGCGGGACATGGACAAAGAAATTAGCAAAGTCACCCAGCGATTGAACACCAGTTTTGCCACCGCTGTCATTGGTGCCTCTGATCAGATTCACTGGTTGACCAACCAGCTGGCCGATGCCGTTGTGTTTTGGGGTGCTTTCTTTGATTCGTTCCGTGATGAACCAAAAACCATTGAAGGGCTGAACAACAAGCTCGTTGATTTGCAGGAAGAACTGGATGAACTGGATCAGCGCATTAAAAATCCGGCCGAGTTCCAGGGGGATGATGCGCTTGAAAGAACGGAGGAAGAAACCAAACAGTTACTGGCAGCATTGCGTCGGCGTAAAACTGACGTCCAGAAAGAATACGATGCAATCCAGACACTGAAAAACCGCGCCATAAGTGTGCCGGACAAGCCCTACAAGGCACCGATTACGCCAGAGCTGCATGAAATCAAGCTTGGCAATGATACTGGCAACGTTAAAAAAACCGCCGACGAAATCATCCAGGAAAACCAGCGCATAGCCGCCAGTCTTAGCCAGACTTTGTTAAGCCGGAAAAAACAACTGGAGATCAGTTATAAAGAAGAGCAACAACAAATCCGGGATCTGGTGCTCAGCAATGAAGAAACCCGAAAGCTGGGGTTTGCCAACATTGATGTTTTGGAGAAAACCTGGCTGCAACAATCCACCGCAAACTACAAGAAAGCCCGGGCAGACATAGACGCCGAAGCACAAAATAAACAACAGCAACTGGCCGACAGTTTACGGCAATCTTTAGCCACCGAACAGGAACTGTTGAAACGCAGTTACGAGCAGCAGAAACAGCAAATCCGATCTCTGGTGTTGAATGATGTGCAAGTGCGTGCCATGGGCTTTAAAAGCTTCGATGCCCTGCAAAAAAACTGGTTGGCACGGTCTAAAGAAAATTACGACCAGGCACAGGCCGACATTAGGGAATCCAACAAAAAAGGGCTGGAAGATATTGGTAACACCACCAAAGCACTGTCGGATGTTATTAGTGCCGAATCCGATGTCATGGCTAATATGGCTGAAAACTTTGTCTACAATTTCAGCACATCACTGGCGGACATGGTCATCACAGGCAAGGCAAACTTTGCTGACTTGGCCAACAGCATTATTGCTGAAATCTTGCGCATTTCCATTCAGATGAAGCTGGTCAACCCATTACTGAAAAGCATGGGTATCCTGCCAACAGAAACCATTGCCGGTGCGGCAGCCACTGGCGGCCCTGTCATGCGCGGCAGCACTTACCTGGTTGGCGAACGTGGCCCGGAGCTGTTCACCGCCAGCAACAGCGGCAACATTACGCCAAATTACAAACTGGGCGGCAACACACAAGTTAACATTTACACCCAACCCGGCGAAACGGCTGAAACTCGAACTCGACAGACTGAACAGGGCGATATCATTGAAGTCTTTATGAAACAGGTGGACAGCCGTATGAATGAGCAGATCAGTCGTGGGCAGGGACTGGCCAGGACATTAGAAGGGCGTTATGCACTGTCGCGCAAAAGTTATTGACCATGGCTTACTATCCATCTGCACTGCCTGATCCGTTGTCAGGCAGCATTTTCGAAACCGCCGAACACCGACTGTCTAGCGAAGGCGACATTGCGCCGCGCAACCGAGTGATTAACCCAAATCACCGGCAAACGTTGTCACTGACGTGGACCTTGACCGAACAGCAGTTTCGTATTTTTGAAGCCTGGCATCGCTGGCGATTGCACGACGGTGTGTCGCGGTTCGATATTGCCTGGTGTGGCCGCAAGGGCCGCGCCCGGTTTATCGCTCCGGTGCAGGCCAGCCTGAACGGTGACAGCTGGTCGTTGTCTACTGAAGCTGAGGTTGATTATGCAATTTCCGCCGTCTATTGACCTGTGCCGCAAAAATTACAGCCGCAACCTGAAAGGCGAACAAACACCACAAACTTTTGATGCCTGGCAGCGACAACGGCGCAAAGTGCGCAGGCGGGGTGTCATCGATACCGTGTGCTGGATGGTGGACACCTGCCAGTGCAATGAGCTGGAGCAATTTCATCGCATTATGGGCGGTAACTTTTTTGAAATTAATTTGCCGGCTTACAGTGGCATCACCACTACTGTTGCCAGGTTTGACGGCCCGCTGACTATTCATCCAGTGCGCGATCACTTTGAAATTACTGTTAGCCTTTACATTCCGCAGCCGCCCATGATTCCGGTAAACGAACTGGACCAGTGGCTGCTGGCCGGCATTGGTATTACCGGACCGGGTTTTTAACTTTGGCTGCATGCTTGCCTTGTTTGCAGGAATAACATCATGAGTATTGACCAGGACATTGACAACAACGCTCGACAACTAGCTATTGACGTCAAGATTAATCACGACATCACCAACGGCGATGAAAACACTGAAGTGGCTACCGAAGGTGGTCCGGTGCCATCAATCCGCAAGCGATTGAAAGACATTGAAAACGAATGGGCAAAAACGGCGGACCCGTTAGCTGATGATTTAGCCAGTACGGTGCAGGTAATCAAAGAATACAAGAATGATGCGGCCAACAGTGCAACACTGGCAGAAGAAACTTTGCCAAAAGTTATCGCTGAAGGTGATCAACAGGTAGAGCGCATCATTAATGAAAGTGGTCAGCAAGTCAATCAGGTGCAAAGTGAAGGTCAGCAACAGGAAGCATTAGTAAACACTGCCGGTGCTACTCAAGTCAATAATGTGGAAAATGCCGGTAAAACTGCTGAACAGGCCGCTCACCAGGCACAAAGCATTGCCAATAAGTTTGGTAATGTAGACGTTGCGGTGACTGTCGCTACCGAACAGGCAGACCGATCCAAAACCGAAGCTGATCGCGCTGAAAAAGCAGTTACTGATGTGATAACAGAAACTGAAGAACAGATTAAGGAGATTCAAGCGGTTGGTGCTGAACAGGTCAATGCAATCAACAGTAAAAGTGCGGAACAAGTAGCAATTGTTACAGCTACAGGTGCTGAACAATCTGAAATGGTTGTTTTAACCGGTGCTGAACAAGCACAAACATTAGAGGTTACCGGAAGTCAGGAAAAGCTGGAAATCAATCAATTGGCGGACGGTCGAATTGACGATATTAATGCGGTTGGAGCAGACCTGGACATTTTGGTTGACCGTGCTGAAACTGCTAACACCCAAGCCAATACTGCCGCCACGGAAGCAAAAAAAGCCGAAGCCAACGCCACGGCCATTGTTCATAACGACGAAGGCAGTCTTACGCCTAAGCCCGGTGCTTATGCTGTCGCAGATTCAAATGGTCATTATAATATTGGCTGGACGCCGTTGTTGGCAGCGATGTATCCTCATAGTGGAGTGCTTGGAAATGTTGATAAAAATGATATGTTTGAATTTTCCGCTAATGTACCAAATCTTTTTGCTTGGAAAGCTAATTTAAACAAACCAATTCCACGATTTAATATTGCTGGTCGGTTTGTTGTTCCAAAAGGGACACAACACGACTATGAAATTACGTTACAGGACGCTGAGTCCACAGCAAAAAAAGCCATTGCCTTTGATGACATTTTTTTAGACTGGAACGGCAACGTCAGAACGTATCGATCAATCACTCCACACAGAACCACAACCAGCTTTAACCGTGACGAAATAGCCAAAGAGCATGGTTACAGCAAAATCAAGACGGGGTTGTACAAGACTAGTGATACCTATGCTTTGTTGTTAGGTAGAATAGCTCGCTTAAATAAAGGGGTTTATCATCCGGTGTTTAATCAAGAGGGAGCACGTTGGCCATTAGCAACTTCAAGTACTATTCAATATTGGTACCAAGATAAAGCAATAAAACTGACAAATTTTACTGACGCATTTAATATTTCAAATTCTACAGATGGAACTGTTGGACCCGGGGGTTATATGAATAGCGGTGATTTAAAATTGGGAAGATCAGGAAGGCCAGACAAAAAATTATACGACGCTATTTACGCTGATGATTTTACGCCATTATATTACTCGGCTAAAAACTTTATAAATTGTTATACATTAACAACTAATAGTTTAAATAAAATTGTAAATAATAATACTTTTTCCGCTGCCGAAGGTTTACAGAATCGTGTTAATGGTATTTTAGCTTCAATTGTTGTTGAAAGTATTTTAAATAATAAAGAAATAGTAGTATCGGGAATTGAATATACAAATACAATTACTCCTAATCAAAATATTGAAGTTAGTGGTTACATTTACAGTAATAGTCAATTAGTTTCTCGTATTGGTTACATTTTTGCAAATCGTAATTTACGCATTACACACGGTATTGAATATTTAATTCAAAAAAATAAGTATAAAATTGTTTTTTTTGAACGTTTAAAAAGTGAAAATGATACAAAAGCACAAATTAATGGAATTGCTATAGAAAATTTACCAGTGCAAAAAGAATTTAGTTACTACGGCAAAACTGACGCAGCCAGACCTAAATTTCAAATGATAGATATTATTGGTGCACAGGGAGCATGGCCAGAAGAATGGAAAAGTCATGGTTTGCCTGGAAATTATCTTGACCTAAGCGAAGAAGGTCAAATCTTGATACCAGACAATAACACAAAATTTTACAAAGCATCTCGAAAATGTTTAAAACTGTATAAGGTGCTATCAACTCGCAACAACGGTCAAGCATGGCAAGAATTAACTAACACATGGAAAGCACAGTTAGAAAGTCCAAATAATGGGATTACAGCCAAGTTGTTTAATGATCAAGTAATTATGATTTTTTATCAAACCAGTGCTAATCCATTTGAATCTACATTACGATCAACATTGATAAATCTAACTGATGGTTATTTTAGCAATTATTTTGCAAAACATTTAGGTTCTGTTCTTTGCAGCAACTTAATTAACAAGATACCAACAGCAACAGGCAATGAGCCAGATTTTAATTTTTATTTTCCAATGACAAAAATTACTATTAATGAAACAGGAAAAATGTTGCAATGCAGTCATGCACCGCTTGAAATAACCAGAAGTGTGCCGGGATTTAAAGCAATAAGTTATTTATCTGTGGAAAACTCACAGCTATTTTTAAACATTTGTTACAAAGAAATAAAAGTAAAAAATAATGTTTTAGGCGATGACAATTTATTGATAGCTTATGACAAACAAACAATTGAAACTGATTTAAACGGTGAAAATGTACTTGTTGGCACTAAACGTGCTGAATTGCCTTTTATATTTAACGGAGTAACTTATTAATGACCCTTGATTTTTCTATGTTTTATATCACAGATGAAAAAGGTAATCAAATAGAGTTGTCGCGCCCGGAAACCAAAAGCTGGCACGATGTCATTCATTGTATTAATTATCATCAAGGTCGTAATGATGTTGCGGTCAATCGCTTCATTGAGCTGTATTTGCTAGGCATTCAGTGGAACTGGTTTGAAGCCTACAAAGACTGGTTGAAACAATGCGACAAGGTAAAAGAATACAACGACGCTTTTCAGTCAGACGAAGACGGCAACCAGCCTGAATCTATGCCGCTACCGGTCATGCCTGAACGACCTGAAGTCAAAACCGTCGAACAGGTACTACTGCGCGAAGCTAACGCCTTGCGTATGGCTGAATACAACGGTTATCAGAAACAATTTGCCATGCTTTATGACAGCATGGATGACTGGAAAGCCTGGCAGGATAAGATCAAAGCTCATTATCCAAAAACTGTAGTATGACACCCGCCGAAAAAGAAGCTTACGCCAACGCCGACGACACCCGCGTGATGCTTTACACTCTGGAGCTGATGCACCCGCAGTTTACCCAGCCGCTGCGCATTGTCGCCGACAACGATTCGCTGACCGCCGAGATCGAGACCGGCGACACGGTGGAGTTCGCGCCGTTCTTTTTCAGCATCAAGCGCCCACCCATCAGTGAAGAGCCGGATCCGTCATTGCAGATTACTGTCGATAACGTCAGCGGCTTTATGACGCCGTACCTGGATATTGCCAGTCGCTCCGGTGACAGCATTCATGTCATGTTCAGACCGTTTCTGATTGACGAAAATGACGACAGTATTACCCGGCTGTCCAGCATCAAACTAGCCATTCGCAATGCCAGTGCCACCATGACCAGCGTAACGTTGACTGCGGCACACATCAATCCGGCCAATTTGCCGTTTCCGAAAGAAAATTACACCAGTGACCGGTTTCCGGGGTTGGTATGAATATTGAACAAAAAGTGACCTTGACTGAGGCAGAGGTAAAATTGGCCATTGTTCAATACTTGCAAGCTAATCATCTGAAACCCAATGATAATATTCGATTGATTTTTAAAAATGGCGAAGCCGTTGAACAGGTGTTGTTTACCGATCTTGACATTGTATGGACAACAAGCAGTTCATGTAACCCATAAGCAAAAAATAAACCGCCAGACTGGCAACTATTTTTATTTTGGCAATAACGACCATCGTCGTTTAAAACCGTATTAAGTTAAAAACCCAATGGGTTTACATCGTGAAAATCAACGACTACATAGGACGACCCTGGATCAATGGAAAGCACGATTGCTGGACCTTGGTGCGTGATATCTACCGCGATCACTTGAACATCAAACTGCCCGCCATCGTCATCGATGCCGACAACCTGCGGCAAGTTCTAAAAGCCTTTGAAGACAATGACAACTTGTCGCCCTGGCAACCGATCCCGGTCCCGGAGCATTTGTGCTTGGTGTTTTTCACGCCAGGTCATCACCGCGCCACCCATTGCGGCTTGTGGCTGGATGTCATGGGTGGGCGGTTTCTGCACTGCCACCGCAAGGCGGGTGTGGTGTTTGAGGATCGAGTGACGCTTGAGCAGAACGGGTGGTGCAATCCACGGTTTTATCGCTACAGGCAGTTATGACTTTTTCTGCATGGCTTGCAAAAGTTCTTCATGACGCCTTTTTTCCATTTTTTCTTTTTCCTGCCTGGAATACATGTTGGATATTATCAGCGTAAACACAACACCAGTAATGAATCCCCAAAAGCCAAATACTAATGACAAAAAACCAATAATAAACAGCATGACCAGCGCACTGGCGAATTTTAATAAACTATACACAGCATTATCTCAGAACGTGTTTTGTAAGTGAGTTATATCAGCAATTCCCGCTCAGTTGATTACGACGAGCAAAATCAAGGCCTACAGAGACACTAACTTGTTCGAAAATCGCA
>JAQFVO010000138.1 GCA_027942505.1 Endozoicomonas sp.
GGGTGATTTCACCTCTTGCGACAATCTCCGGGAGGGAGGATGGTTGATTTTTTCTACCATTGGCCCAGCCTGAAGCCTGGACTATTGTATTTTCCCTAATGGCCTGATTATGAAGATTATTCAGAAAGTGTTCGGAACTACCTCCCCCGGTGAAACGGTTGATGCCTTTCGGTTGAGCAACCGCAACGGTATGGAAGTCACCATTCTGACTCTCGGTGGTATTATCCAGAGCATCCGTGTCCCCGATCAAGCCGGTGATATTGGCGAGGTTACCCTGGGCTGTGACTCTGTCGCCGATTACGAGCGCTGTGGTGCCTATTTCGGTGCTGTCATTGGTCGTTTTGCCAATCGCATCGCTAAAGGTGAGTTTCAGCTTGATGGCGAGCATTATCGGTTGGCGTGTAACAATGGGCCGAACCACCTTCACGGCGGCATGTCCGGTTTTGATCGGAAGATATGGCGGGCAGAGCACGGCACGCAAGATGATCTCGCCACGCTGGTTCTTCGTTATGATTCGATGGCGGGGGAAGAGGGGTATCCTGGCAAGCTTAATGTGCAAGTCACGTACACCCTGAACGATCAGAACGAACTGAGTATTGACTATCAGGCTGTCACTGATGCGTCCACCGTCGTCAATCTGACCAATCATGCCTACTTCAATCTAAATGGTAGTGACAACTGTCTGAGCCATCGGTTACAGCTGCAAAGCTCCCGCTTTACTCCTACCGATGAGAACTCCATCCCTCTTGGTGAGATTACACCGGTGCTCAGTACTCCGATGGACTTTACCACCATAAAACCCATCGGACGTGATATAGAGCAGGATGACGTGCAACTGCAACAGGCGCGCGGCTTCGATCATAACTGGGTCATCTGGACCGAGCGGGACAGCAACAACCCACTCAAGCCAGTGGCGCGGGTAGAAGAGCACCAAAGTGGTCGAACGCTGGAGGTGCTCTCCACCCAGCCGGGTGTGCAGTTTTACAGCGGCAACTACCTGGCGGGTGAACCAGCCCGAGGCGGTGGACAGTACAGCATGCGGGCGGGTTTTTGCCTGGAAACCCAGCACTTCCCGGACTCCCCCAACCGGCCAGAGTTTCCATCAACCCGGCTAAACCCGGGTGAGCGTTATCACGAGCAGACGGTATTTCGCTTTGGCGTGATCTGACTCACACTCAGTTAGACTGTCCCGGCGGTAAACACCCGGTCGATATCTGCTGGCAGAAACGGTCGCCCCCGAGCGTCAATGGCGACCCCTGTCACCAGGGCATCAATGGCCAGTTTGTTATCCTGCCGGCGAAAAATCCTCTGTTTAAAGGCAAACTTTAACCGGGACAAACGAACTGGTACCACCTCTACATAAAAGTGGTCACCGGGCACCAGCGAGACTTTGAAGTCAATCTCGCTTCGCAGTACCACCAGATGAATTTGCTCAGCTGCCAGCTGGGCAAAATCGATATTTTGTGCGTGCAGAAACTCATGGCGGGCGTGCTCGAGATAGTTGCTGTAAACGCTATTGTTAACAATTCCCTGCAAATCGCATTCGTAATCGCGTACCTTCATCTCCAGACGAAATGGCATGACATACTCCATCGGCAAGTGTGTTATTCTCGGGCGCCAATAATACAGGCCTGTTG
>JAQFVO010000146.1 GCA_027942505.1 Endozoicomonas sp.
ACCTTGGTTGTCTATGCGATACCCCAAGGGTTGCCAATCGGGAGTAATGTTAATGAGCATCACAGATGCCAGAGCAAGAAACGCCAAACCCAACGATAAGGACTACAAAGTCACTGATGAGAGAGGGCTTTACCTGCTGGTGAAAACCAACGGGAGCAAACTATGGCGCTACAAGTACCGTTTTTCAGGTAAAGAAAGAACCCTGGCAATGGGGGCTTACCCGGAGATTTCCCTAAAAGAAGCCCGCAGCAAACGGGATGAAGCCCGCCGCCTGCTGGATGAAGGCAAAGACCCGAGCCTTGAGAAGCAGATACAAAAAGCCCTCAATATCAGCAAATACGAAAACAACTTTGAGGCCGTTGGCCGTGAATGGTATGAAGTAAAACTCACCGGCAAAAGTGAAAGCCACCGATCCCGGTCACTGAGAATGCTGGAGAAAGAACTATTCCCCTATCTGGGCATACGCCCGGTATCTGACATAACCGCACCCGAGCTATTAACCATACTGCGACGCATTGAGAAACGTGGCGTAGTGGACACAGCACACCGGGCAAAACAGACCGCCGGGCAAGTGTTTCTCTATGCCATTCAGGTCGGGCGGGCTACCGACCCGGCAGCCAATCAAAACGGCACACTGCGACTAAAAGAAACCACTCACCATCGCACCATTACTATCCCTGTTGAAGTGGGGTTGCTGATGCTGGCCATGGATGCCTACAACGGAACGCCCATTTTCAGGGCAGCATTGAAATTAATGCCTTTAACCGCAGTGGCTTTTATCATATCTGCTGCGAAATCTTCTAACTCGTGAAGTGGGTATGGATAGTTTGTACATTCAGGATATTCAATATGAACATCCTGAAGAACTTTCACTAACCCGTGGACATACTGCATCAAGTTAATATCTTCACCCATCGACATCGGCAGATCAGTAATCACACACTCAACTAACGTACGCATCTGAGCACCTTGGCCTGCTCCTTTCTTTCGCTCAATCTCCCGGTCAGTTAAATCCAGCTGTAGTTCTGGCCAGCGTTCCGGCTGCATACCCAACTCAAGGAAGCGATTTTCCAATCTGCTCCGCTTATAGGGAGCAGAATTAGGCCCTTTAGCAGCCAGTAGCAAGCTTCTTCGAGGGCATCCAGAATGACTATAAAATCCGCTGAAACCAGTACTTAAAGCCGCAGTCTTTTCCTCTCCTTTTGCAAAATACTGAGGCTGTTCAGAGGCATCTATCCTGACAACAATCAGACGTTCTAAAGCACTCTTATCATAAGCAAAGTCACGATTCATAAATCGAGTAAAACTCATTCGCGATGCTTGTCCGTTGACGATAAGAAGCGCTGGCACTTGATCCAGTTCTTGAGTCAATCGCTCCCAGAAAAGCGTTGCCTGCTCCTGCTGAGTTTTTCGGTCTCGTGCAAAGATCAGCGCAGAATTACGATCTCGCGAAGCTAGCTTCTTAGTAGCTTCAACCGTGCTGTGCCAACTAACTCCTCCACTTTCGTCCCTCAAACCCATTTGAGTAACATTCTGCTCCGTAATTCGCCAAACAACAGGAATCACCTCAATCTTATTCTTAATGACCGTCAGAGCAGCCAAGTTTTTGATAGCCGCATGCTCTCGCAGCAGATCTGCCAAATTGGTAGGAAGAACTCCATGATTTGTCAATTGCGCCAGCAATGAGATATGGATTCGCTGGCGTTCATCTTTAGTATGTGTGTCCTTCGTGGGAGCATTTTGCGATTGAAGAATAAACTTGGCCATCCAACCAAAACGGTTAAACAAGTCCCTAAGCCAAGGTTTGGGGTCGCGCATATAGAGATTCTTATTCTGTGTTCCCCAAAGCAAAGCTACCAACGGCATAACCTGCCAGTTTCCTGATGTTAATTTTTGCTGGAGTGGCTCCAACTGTCTCAACCAACATCTCTGCCGCTGTTGGCCATGCATAGCATTTTCCTGGCGCCACTTGGGTCCCGATGACTTAGGCAACAGAGTACTAAGTTGTAAACCGGCGTCCTCCAGAGTTTGTGGCCAATAGCCGAGCCATACATCTAACTCAGGATACCGACAGATTTGTCCACCAGCTTCAGCCGTGTCCATACTTTCAGGCTTCCCAAGAATCTCTATTAACACTTCCGTTACCACAGGACACAGGTCTTTGCGTAACGTAAACACTGGAATAGCAACGTGCGGCCCTAGCTGGTCCTTCAGCATTTCACGGCGTGCTTTCAACGCCGCTGGTATTGGAGATTTAAAAGCCAGTTGCTTGTCCAATATGTCATTCAAAAAATCGGGGGTTGCAACCACTTCAGGCGACAAAACAGTCTCTTCCTTTACTTCATCTACTTCATCACTAATAAGCTCAGCCTTCAAAGACCACTCCCAGTGCCTATCCCAATCAATTTCCTCTATCTGGGATTTGCAGGCTTTATCATTACAATCTCGCAATGGGTAAAGTTCAGCCCGAAGCCGTAGCTGTTCGTTTTGCTTACTGCGACCAGTGAAAAGTGTCCAGCTGCCGCAGCCATAGCGATCTTTGTTAGATAGACCTTGCTCCATCAGCTTGAATTCACGATCAAGTCGAGGAGTTGTCCAGCGCCTGGTAATTTTCAAACCAGACCAACGAGACAAAGCGACCATCCATTCATTACCAGAACTGGCATAATTCTCCTGAACCCGACTCTCAGCTAACACGACAGACCAAAGAACTGTTCCTCCTCTTTGCCGGAGATATTCAGTAAGCAAAGTGCGACGATTTTCAGCAACTTGTGTATCACCAGCGATAGCTGCCTGACGGAATACACTGACTCCATACAACCCATTGTGGCATTTTCTGGGCATTATCTGTGATATCAACAATAGTTCCGGTAAGGGCACATAAGATTCAGGTTTCAGAACACGAGTAATAATGGAGTAAACATCATGCCGCTCAGGTGCGCTGGCGCCGGTATAGATTGCAACTTCGTTATCACCAAGGCCTTGTGCCAGAAGTGGCATTGCTAACACCCCCCCGTACTGCCCAGCCTGAAGAGGAATTGAGTCCGCCACAGGGCCAGCTTCAGAGCTGTACAAACGTTTGATGCTCTGACCTGCCAGATCCTCACCTTGAGGATATTCCTGTACAAAATCTGCTCCCTCAGTAGACAGGTTGAATGGATATTGTTGCAGGATCAAATCACCTGCTAAACGACGATATAACATCAACTGCCGAGTCTGAGTTGCCTCACCAGACACAGGCATAGTCAAGTTACCATATACACGGGTGTGTAGGCTGACATTTACTGTCAGCTGTCCATAATCAATGTCTGACTTCGGTTTAATACGCAATACATTACTGACCCACCGGGTTGCGGTCTTCTGTTCGGGCTCCCCGATAAGATCAATTCCTTGCGATGAAACACGTAAGGCTGGACGAGGTGTATTTTGGCATTCTTCCAAAGCCTTACCGGGAGAAAGCAGTGCGCAGACCTCTGATTTTTGCCGCAATTTCATTGCTGTAGTTAATGCCATTGCTTGAAAATAACGTGAGTCTGTTGGGTAAGCGACTACACGACTATTTGAAGGTGGAACCAGCATTAACTCTTCTCGTGACATGCCATCCCGGATCCACTGCTGGCAGCTCTTGGCAAGCTCTCCCAGCCGTTCCCGAACCAAGTCAGCTGAGAGCCAATTGATTACAGCCTCAACCAGCCTTTGCGTAATGGTTGGCGAATCATTGTTGGCAAGTACTAAGACCTCAATGTCTGAAAACTGATCCTTTTCTGAATGGTAACGGACTGTGTGGTGCCATGCCATATCTACATGGGAAGCCAGTGCGTTGCTCAGTGTGTAAGTCAGATATCTGAAACGCTTATCACCTTCTCTTTCCTTTCCTTTGCCTGCTATAGACCGAGCCTCTGTCAGCAGAGGTCGTAATAGCTTATCCAGAGTATCGCCACCCAGCCGGTAGATAATGACTGGAATCTGCTCGTGTGGTGCCAGCAATGTCATCAGGCGTAACTTTGTGACGCGTCGACTATGCTGGTCCAGTACTAAACCAGCAGATCGTGTAAGCTTTTCGATGCTGTCTTGGGTTTTACATTGCGAATTCATCTGAACCCTCGTATCCACCACCAAACTCTTCGAAGCTAAACGCTTCCTCCTCCTCACTTATTTGTTCGGCGTTTATGGAATCAGCTAGATCAACTAAATCACCTCGCAGCTTGGCAAAGGCTATCCGTGGGGTATCAAATAGTCTCTCTGCCAGTTCAGCATCGGGATTCCAGTTGACATCAACCAACCTAGAAAGTAGCTCATCAATACCCAGAAGCAATGAAGTTGCAGAGTTATCTTCTTTGCCTTTACTACTTTCAGGGTGAAAGGCTGCATCAATGAAACCCGCATATACCGGTACGCCACCCCGCACGCCCCGGCATACGGTTTGCCACAGCTGCACTAATGGGCGATATAGAATCCGTAAACGTGACTCCTCGCTCATTTGCTGGATAGGTAATTGCTGATGAAGCGCTCTCTTATAGCGCTCGCCCAGTCCTTTACGCAGTCGTTCCATTAATTGAACGGTATTTTCACCAGATTGGGCCAGCTGTTCGAAACAGCATAAGCTCAATTCATTAATCCTCCGGTTGTGCAATCCTCGCAAAGCACTCTGATCGGTCGGATGAGGGTGCGGACGATTAAGAAAATACATATGAGATATTGCCGCAACCTTACGTCTTAAATCCGGGCTATCACAAAGAATGTTATGACCCCGGCTGATTACTGATATTGGTGCGATCAATACACTGTATTCAGGAAAGTCACCAAACCTCTCTATATCTGCAGCACTTAACCAATGACAGTTATCTTTCAAAAGTGACTTTTCCCGTAACTTGAACTCATCCTTACGAACACCGACTAGCTTCCAACGCCCTGACGGCAGTCTAGGAGGAAGCTCACTCATCAACTCACGTACCATGTCGTAGGAACTGGCAACTAGCAACACCCGGCATCGACCACTTAACTCAGTTCCCCATCGATGCTGCGAATCTTCCATGTGCCCTTCAACCATGGATTTAGCCTCACCAACCCCAGGTGCCAGTAGCCCTACCGCAATGTGAATAGCATTTTTCTCACGGAGGGGGCCGCTGCCAGAAACACGTAAAGCTTTGCCCGATTCACTTTCAATAACCAAAGGTTCGAATAGCGAACGTTCGGTAATAGCTTCTCGCTCTGCTTTGGGTTGCTCAAGGATCAGTGATACGGGGATATCCACATCAAAATCGGGTGATGCCAACGATGGTTCATAAGTCTGCTCAGCAGCCGGGTGGTCTTTGGGGTAACTCATATTTCGACCACCATAGCTGGTGCCAGATAGGACCAGAAGGTGTGGTCCAGAAATTCCTTCAGCCTCGCGCAGGTGTGGCAGGTGGTATAGTAAGCTTCGGCCCGGAGCCAGCAGTTTTCGGAACATAACCGAATGTTGTTCATTCTCCTCTTGCCGGTATTCAAACTGGCTTGATTTCTGAATTAGAGTTGAGGGAAGTAACGTACGATATAACCGCTCAAGCCGAGCCGCCTTATCAATTTCTGCTGGCACAGCAAGTTCTTCACCAGCCAATTGCTGAGCCGGGTAACTTAATCGCTCATAGGTCCGCATTGCCAGGCGTGTCATCACTGCAATCACCAAAAGGGATTGCAAATCTTTGGACAACTGTTGGCGCTGTTGTTCTCTTGCGGCTTGCCCGCCCTCTGTCAAAGCAGCCTCAATCCAGGGAAAAAACAGGCGGAGTCCACCACGTAGCGGGCCAGATCCAGGATTTTCGTCCCACAGCTTTGCACAATGGCTAAGTGCAAGCGGCTCCGGACGCTCCAATGCACGAAGTTGATAATGGATATAATGCGCCAACCTTGCCATTGCCCAACCAGCTGCAAGGTGGTCTGCTGGGAATCGTCCATGTTCATTTTCAAGCCATTCTGGGAACTGCTGGTAAAAACTGAATTCAACATCATGTTCAAAACGACTTTCTTGCTCACGCTCAACAAGGGTTACTAACTCCAATATGTCACTAATTGCACGATGGGCAGGCCCAAGAGCGCTTTGCAGTAAAACCTTATTACGTTTTAACAACTGATAAGCTGCTGCAGCAAGAATCCCATGTTCGTTGTAACCATAAGCGAATACCTTGGCCCCTAATGGGCGTTTACTGACTTCCACAATCAGGTTTGCACTCCAACGAACATAGCGCTCCAGTGTAGTTGCAGCATTCAGGCAAGCTTCAAGTTGCGGGTGACGCCCTCCATCTGCCCTTAGACGACTAAGTTTGCTCGTCATCTCAGTCATGACATTGCCATAAGCTTCTCGGGCATACATCTGCTGTTCAAGATTTTGAGCATCATCAAGGATTTTCTGCACACCATCAACCTCATCAACTATGACCACGTCAATATATTCCGTAATCCACTCGACGACTGTACTGCACTTTGGATAATAAAAAGGTGAAGGTCGCATACTGTTCAGGGCTTGAGCCGTGATTACCACCACATCTGCATCAAGAGTCGCTCGCTCTTGGGCATAAGCTGGACATATGGAGTGAAATGGGCAGGCCTTTGGAGCCGCTTCAGGTTGGCGTGGATCAAGCAGATTATGACAAATGCCGTCACTTGCATCAGGAGGCGGTAATTCATAAGCAGATGACAGCTGAGCCAGTTCAGTTTCATCCCCCGACTGGCAGGCTCTCAATAGACAGCCAACGGCCAGGTTACCTGCGTTGGCAAAGCCATCTCGCACCGGCACACTCTGCTCTTGGCTAAGATAGCGGCGCTTCGCATGCTCTCCACGGTTACGCCACCCACACCAGGCGGTAGCATTAACACCATGAGCTAAAAATGCCTCAGCTTGCATCTGTGCCTGAGCCGTACTGTTAACCAGTACGGCCACACGATAACCCCGCATAGCTAATTCAGGTACAATGCTACGGACCAGTGTCGACTTACCTGACGAGGGCTTACCCACTATATGCTCTGGTCGTTCATCAAGTGATATCTGGTTGTCTGGTTTACCCACACCATTTAACACCAAGTCTGCGCAGCGGGAACCGATTGCCTGTGACTCTCTGCCAGCTGCGAGGTCCAGAGCATCCAGTGCTTTCCCTCTCAACACTAATTCAGGTTGAGTCAGAGTAATGTTGGTTCTGCAATCCCGTGGCATTTTTCTCTGACGAGGATTCGGCAGATCAGCCTCAGAGGCTTTTTGAAACAGAACGTCTGGTATGCGATAAAGCTGATAGAGCTGTTTTCCTGAGCGGACAAACTTTACTCTAACGTTGTCGTTTGATATTCCACCTTGGTTTTTTGCTTTCAGATAATTAACCGTGGCTGGATCAGCTTCAATAACATCATTAAATAGAGATTTCAAAAACGCTAAACGGTCAGTATCACCCACTTCAAGCTGGGCGAAGCGCTTACCATTATCAAGAATATTAAAACAGCGATGCTCTACAGGCAGATTCTGATAAACCAATAAATTGTTGCGCCACACCTGGTTGCTCATTTTTGGCAGCAACTGAAGCAAGCTGCGAAGGTGCGATGCACCACCAAGGTTACGCCAGTCAACCAGCCTTGGCATATTTTCACTCAGAGTTAGAACCAGTCGAGTATCTCCACCTTCATGTGGTAGAAACTGTACACAAAACTGTAAGGCAGCTTCGATGTGTAAGAGCTGGCTGGTAGTTAACTCACGATTAATATTTTCTGGCAAAAAGTTATGATACTCATCACGAACTGCTGAAACAGTGATCATGGAAATTCCTCCGTTCTTAACTTATTGCTGACAGCAGCGGGTTCCTCAATCAGTTTTCGAAATTCAGTCAGATTCAACAACCAGGCTTTGTTCCCCTGATGTGCTAGTCCTGCCATAAACCGCTCGCGGTATTTAGGTTGAACCAGTTGATAATTCGGAACCACTACGAGCCCGAGGTAACGTGATCTATCGCTATATGACTTGAAGCCCATGAAGCTTCGACCGAGTAAATATGCGTTTTTCCAGTCTTTGCCATCTATCACCAGTGACAGGCTAGAGTCCGGATGCTCGCAAAGTACATCTACCTGATCGCGTTTAGGCCACAATATGACTGACCAGCCATTTTTTTCGGCAGTTTCAGCTATCTGCAACTCAAGCTGACCAGGTAAATACCAGTCACGTATGATCTGTGAGTGAAGTCGGTAATAAGCTGTCCGTTTGATATACTTCTCATCTAACTTTGGCAGCAGGATCCCCGCTGATACCTTCTGTTGGATCTCAGGATCGCGACTTGCCGTTTGCCATTGCTGCTTTTCATTTTTCCATAACGGAAGGCCTGTACAAGGGCACAGTGCCAGCTCGCTGCCATCATGTGGTTCCTGGGTTAATGCTTTATCCAATAATCGTCGACGGAACTCGGCAGGAACTGTGATCAGCCCTGGATCACCCTCAAGCAAACGGGATCTTAAGACCTCATCAGCCTCCTGCCAGGTAACAAATAGGGGCTGTGAACTGAAGAAAAGCCGAACCTGTGTGTAGTAATATTCGCTTTGTTCGACAGAGAGTCCCAGACCTTTCAGTTCGTCACATTGTCCCTGTAAAGTGTGATATACCTCACTCTCAACTTGGTCCCGAAGATTAGAAAAGCCTTGGATAACAGGCTGGCGTAACACATAATCCAAATCCTCCTGGATTTGCTGGTTTTCAATCAAACGAGCACCTGATAGTATCGGTATCAATTCCATCAGGCTCTGTGAGCCACCAGATAAGAGATTCAAAGGTAACCACTCCCCCATCTCTGATTCTGCAGCAGTTATCCATTCCGCAGGTGTTGCAGGAAGCGGCTTATCAAGAAATAAGTTGAGCCAGGCGGCATTTTCAGCAGGGCGCTCCATCATCAGGTATGACTTTGCTGAATCTATCAGCCAATTACCGCAAGGTTCAGTTGCCCTGCGCATGAATGACAGCACGCCAGTGATGTAGCGCATCAAAGACAGACGTATGTTAGGTGGATCAGGGAAACGACTGAAACCCACTAGCACTGCTTTCCAGTTAATGCTCGATTGTTTTTCTAAATGTTTCAGAAGTGGGTCATTGGGCAGTAACCCAAATGGTTCAAGAAAAGTGAGGCAGGCTTCACAAAGATCATTCTCATTCTTGCAACCAAACCAGTCTTCTAATTGGGCTCGTTCTTTTGTACACAAGGATTGAAGTCCTCTTTATTCAGATGGACTGCAACACACGTATAACTCTTTGCATATCAGCGAATTAGATTCGAACCTATCTAACGGATAAGTATCATTTGATTCACTTTACGCACCTGGAAAAATTAGTGGGTTGCAAAGTTAAATGATGACCATATGTACTGACGGATGGCTTCATTATCAACTCTACGATAGTAGGTCACCTGAAGTAATGGCGTTATAACGTATTCTGATAAGTTCGCCATCTGTATCAACG
Organism: Endozoicomonas sp.; assembly: GCA_027942505.1. Lineage (GTDB taxonomy): Bacteria > Pseudomonadota > Gammaproteobacteria > Pseudomonadales > Endozoicomonadaceae > Endozoicomonas. The sequence continues at coordinate 9,461 of JAQFVO010000146.1, forward strand.
TAAGCGTACAAGCAGCGGGCAGACTCCCCCTATCAATCGAGATCGGACTTCAGCGGATTGGCCCTGAATTCCTCTTTCCAAATTCGCGGTATCAGGTCGCGGATATTCCGGGCTGGGTGAAGGCTGATGCATTGCAAGACATCAACCATATACTTGTAGGGATCAATGCCGACCAGGGAACCGCTGCCTTGCTACGGTGTCTACACCGTATATACTGGTCTATCGATAAACCGATATGGAAGGGTTATGCGGACAGAATCCACCATCAAACGCTGGGGTAATGGTCTGGCCCTGTGGATCAGTGGTCCGATGCGGGATATTCCCGGTTTTGAAGAAGGTATGGGGGTTGAGGTTGAGATCCACGCCGATGGGTTGTTTATCCGCCGCAAGGTTCCCGCCGATCCGCTTCCCTATTAAGAACAGGAATTGGTTGCCAGCCTGAAGCAGACACTGGCCGATGATAACGCCAGTGACTGGCTGGAAGATACACGGCCAGGTGAAGAGGGCTGTTGATGGTTGCCTCTGGGGTTTACATACCTGAAAGGGGGGATGTTGTCCTGCTTAATTTTCATCCGGGCAAGGGGAGCAAAATCGGTAAGCGTCGGCCTCTTTGGTGCTCTCTTCGCGTCTCTACAGCGAGACTATTGGTCAGGCAATCTGTATTCCCTTTAGCTCCCGAGGGAAACAACGGCCCGCCAATGTGGCGATCAGCGGTCTGGATATAGAGCCATGCTTCGCGATTCCGGGCTTAATCCGCACCCTGGACCGGCAGCATCGCCGGGCTGAGCGGATTGGTCGTGTGGATGAAGTCGTATAAAGAGGCGCTCCTGGAGCTCCTTCCCCTGATTGGCGCTGAATCATTCCTCGATTAACCTTCAGCTAATCTCTGTTAATGCCGCCGCCTGCAAAAGCACAAGTGGTTCCAGCTTTTCGGGAAGCGGGCGGCGGGTAGCGTCTGTAGAAATGTCGAAGTTATTTCGGGACAGCTCCTTACTCTTTATTTGCCAGCCATTACCGGCTGCCTCTCTCCCATACAAGGTTGTGTACCCAGCTATTTTCTGCCTGAGGCATAAGATACGAACCATCGACAGGGGCAAGGATTAGAGCTTGCCAATACACAGAGTTTGGTGCGCTGGCCGAGCTGTCTGGCTCAGAGATTCCTGACTCTTGATTGCTGCAATCTACATCTGAATTTTCAGCAGGAACTAACTTTAATCTATAAAGGGTGTAGTTCTCCTGCTACGACGACGCCTCGTTGATTAACAATTCTCCATAATTCCGGTACTCAGAACGCGACA
>JAQFVO010000152.1 GCA_027942505.1 Endozoicomonas sp.
AAAGGAGGCGATGCTCAAGGGAGTGAAGGCGTTCACGATGCACCAGAATGAGCGTTCACGTTCGCCAGAATACGCAATGCCAACGATCTGGAAGGCGGTTCTATTTTCAAAGATTACGCAGCCGCTCGTGCTGTAGCCGATGTTTCCAGTAAGGAACTACGATTGCTGGTTGCCAAAATCACTAAAGATGGCAGTCAGTTGAATATAGTGAAATACGACTATCGCCCAGATGTTACGCCTGATATTGATTCAAAAGAAAGCGATTCCATGGACGATCTTGTGGAGCTTGATGGCACCTCAAACGATGACTCCCAATGCACATTGGAGAGTAGAGAAGATCCTGCCGCCACTAAAAAACCAATACTTTCCGATGAGGATCTGGAACAATACAAGAATGAAGGCCGTGACTGAAGTTAATATGGTCATGGCCTGCACATCAGACATGCGTCAGGTGGCAGGCTCGATTCTGCAATATTCTGATATCAATGCATGAAAACAGGCAGGGCAGAGTTCACATCGGACTCTATTGGTATCGCCAAAAGGTGAGCTGTACCCGGCCGTAAAATTGATTCTAAAGCATTCAGGAAACTCATAGGTATCAGCAGCCACCCTGCCATGGCAACGGTCGCAAATCACTGCTGTTTCAACCTCTATAACAGTCTTTTGCTTTTCTGTTTCAATCATAAACGGTACGACCCTCGATTCAGGAGATTTTAATCGTCAACATGGAGTCCTGCTTTCCAGCGCTCATAGTCCCAAAGATAATAGCCAACTGATCTATCTGAGTTGATTGGTCTGGTCTGACCTCGTAGCCACTCCAGAAAGAGCTTCTGCTCCTCTTTTGGCAAGTCTTCTATCAATGGCCAGATTCTATCTGTTTTATTCATACAACAGTGCCTGCGATATTGGTTTGTGCGTGAAGCCAGTATTGTAGATTACTTATTTTGCATTTCTGGAGAAAAGGGATCACTGGAGAATGCCGTATCTTTATCAAGTTGGCACAATCATTCACATTGTTAAAAGAAATTCAATTTCCCCTGACAGCCTATAATAACCACCACATCATATTGGGATGTGAGCAGTGTAACTTCAGGTGTTCACGATGGAAATCGAGAAATTAAATACTGTTGCTGAGTATCTGGATGCTCTGGATCAAATTGATCATCTTTGGGAGTCTGAGCCAGACACTCCAGAAGGGGAAGAGTTAGACAGATTAGTTACCCTGGTAGAGGCTTATGAGGAAGAACATTATCCTATGGACAAACTCCAACCTTGACCAGACTATCTCAGTAAACTTCAATTCAGGGTTCTGAAATCCGAGTATCGCAACATGAAAAGCAAACAATTGGCAATAAATAAAGTACTGGTCAGCACTCAAAAGCCAACCAGGATGATTGACAGTTTAACGACCAAGAAAGTCGAATATAAGCAGGCTTTAGCTGACAACCCTGACTTACCAGAGTCATTTGTTCGAGATGTTGTAGAAGCAGATATAGAGCGTAGGCAAGGGATTCTATCGGAATACCGTTTTGGTTGGGCTGAATAAATCAGCTGGTTCATTACCTTTGCCTACAAGCCACCTAATTAGTGTCTCAAAAAAACATTATTTAATCTTCGAATTTCGATGCACATACTGTATAGATTGCGCTTAAACAATCATCTTCGTTTCAGGATTGACCTCAGGGGAATTAACCGTGTGTATTTTGCTGGAATGATACGGGACTCACCTTTACTGGCATTCATTTTCCAGCAGGAAGAGGACTCCATCTGGCGAAACTCAAGTTTATCAATGGGGACATCGAAGGGATTGGGTTGATTTTCCAGCTTCTCGTTGGGATCAATTTCGTCTCTTTTGCTGATATTTCTCAGGTAAAACTGGTATCCGGCAGAAAAGTGCTCAATGGTCAATTCATCGTCCTGGTTCAAAATTGCTTCTTCAGCCGCATAATTGATCAGGTTTCGCAGTCTTCTCATATTTCCTTTGGAAAAAGCGAACAATCTGGGATATAGCTCCAGTCCGTGTAATTCCGGAGTTTTTGTAAATGGCAGGCTTTCGTCAAAGACTTTCAGAAAGGTTCTGAAATTTTTTCGGTCTTCCTTATTGATGATGCGGAACGATTCTATCACACGCTGAATCATAAATCGGCCTGCCAATTGATCATCGCATTCCAGAATTATGCGGCTGTAGGGCATACCAAACAACACAACCGGAAGGTTGGCACTATTAATCAGCACTTTTAGCCATTTGGCTGCGTCCTCCAGTACTTCGAACGATTTTGTTTCAATCATATGCTGAAATTCGTCCAGCAGGCTGATTTCAACGCCACATGCCACCATTAATTTGGCCAGCATTTTTGTCAGCTGCGGCGCTGAAATACCTTTGGGTGAGAGATCGTGTCCAAGATCTTCTAGAAAGCAGATGGCGGCCTGTCGGGGAACGGTTCTGTCAGGAAATTCGCTGGAAAAAACGGGGATTAATGTTCGTTCTGCCAGCTCTTCTCTGGGATTGAGCCGCAAGTATTGCTCTCGAAGAGTGGTTTTACCTGCACCAGGCTCCCCCAATATTAACATACACTCAGGTTTTCCACCGCATTGGGATATTTTACGGCAGCGATGGATATCTGCCAGAATCTGATCCAGATTGGGAGAGCTGATATAACACTCACGAACCTGTCTAATTCTGTCTTGTTGCAATTCGGTGATTGCATCATGCCTGAACAACTCATTATGCATTGGGAACATTACTCCTCCAGCCTGAAGTGTCTAGTTCGTCATCCTCAAAATCAGGCAATGGTTTTTCAGCTACCAGAGACGGGCTTATCGCTTCAGATTGATCCATTCTAGGTAGCACTTCAGACAGGCTGGAGCTGGCATCTTGGCTGACGTCGCAATATTTTGCGGCAGCAGAGCTGGCACCGATGGCTACTTTTTTGGGGTTTTCTGTCCAGACATCAATTTCTTCCTGTATTCTTCGCTGGATTTCCAAACGGGCCCTGACCACATCCTCATGCTTATAATTGCCTTCTGTAGTATTTTTCGCATAGGTTCTGTGAATATCATGCTGGACCTCATTCAGTCCCTGGGTATAGCTTTGGTCAACTGCCGGAACTTTGATGTATTGGTGTACGAGTTGGTTAAATACATATATTGAACTCAAGTCATCCGGGTCTACCTTGTAGCAGGCTTTCACATCTCCGACTTTGGCTCTGTAACTGGCCAGTTCTTCAGAGTCATATCGCAGTTTTTTATAATAAATGCCACCCCGTCTCAGCTTGCTCTCTTCCGTTCTGCCCAGAATAATATTCAATCGATCAGGTTGCTCAAGTCTGGGAGGGAATTCATCAGCTGATGCATTCCACTGAACATTGGGAATAATTCCTTTTTCAGTAGTGGGTGATATCTGATATTCGTCGATTACCCATTTGTGGAAAATTTCAATAAGAGTGCTAAAGCGTATTACAGCGTTATTCTTTGGATTATAATCGTCACGCTCAGCCAGTGAAGCGAAGGTTTTACCCTGCATTTTTGACAGCAACTCTGCATTAATCGCCCCAAACTTTCGTTCAACTTTTCCTTTAAACCACGGGTGCTGGACAGGGTTGAAAGCATATTGAATATTCAATTCTGCCAATACGATTTCAAGATCGTTGCACCAGAATTCTTTACCATTATCAAAGATGAATAATTCAGGCACACCGTAACAGAGCCATTCATTTTCAAGAAATGGGTAGTCATCTTTAACTGAACCTTTTTCCTGAACAATGTTTCTGATTAGTTTGATGAGAACAATAAAATCAGGGTCACGGAAGGTTATATAAAATCCGACAATAGAGCGCGAATATTCATCAACTGCCAATGTCAGCCAAGGCCGCCCAAGGGGCATGCCAGTTTCAGAATCAACAACAAATAGATCTAGTTTTGTATGATCAACGCAAACCCGCTCCATCACTCGTGAGGTTTTGCCCCCCTCAGCGATGGGATTGTACGCAATCCTGGCCTTATGTTTGCCATAGCGACCAGCTTTCTCCTCAAAAGGAGCCAAATTGTCTATTCGTGTAACGAGTGTTCGATAACTGGGAACGGGTAATGTATCTATATTTTTGCTTCGCCTCAACCCGTTAATCGCTTCAAGCTCATTTTCCAGTCGTTCATAGGCAGCTTTTTTAGTTGGCCTGAGTTCACTGCAATAGAAATCAAGTGCCTTCTTTATGCAAACTTCGACTTCTTCTTTAATACGCTTATTGCGATTTCCTTGTTTATAGGTTAATGAATATAATCCCCTTATGGAATACCCTGCCTTAACATATGCGCTGTGCCAGCGACAGACAGTTCGCCAGCTTGGGGGCTTAGGATCGTCAAGGGCAGAGGCAACGGCCGGTAACAAATCTTCAATGTACTGGGGGCTCCAATATTCGATGCCACGATCAATTAATCCCGTCACATACCTGAATTTTCTAAGAGTCTTATTCCGTTCTTCTTCAGAAAAGACCATCAGGTCATCTGCCAGTTTTTTCTCTTCATCCCCTGACGCGCTGATAAACTCAAGCCGACCTTTTGCCAGGGCAGCCTGAAGCTCGGATCTTAAAAATCGGGTTACCCTTCCTTCAACAAGCAAACTTTCAAGTATTAGTGTGTCATTGTCTCTGCTTGCGATGACGTATTCATGCTGATCTCCATCCATCGCTTGATACCTGAGCTTAGTTCCCTCAATCAGTCGGCTCATGGTCGAACCCTCACCAGAGATAGACTGTTTAGTGGAAAATCTGCCAATGTTTTTTCCGTAATAAGAAAACCTCGCGCCAGAAGATCGTAAACCATACGGTAGCAGTGACTTTTTTCAAGCCTGGTAGCTTCAGGGACTGTATTAATCTGTATAGGGCCTTGAGTACCGATAAGATCAAGAATGTCATAGTGTTCATTACCCAGAGGATCCGAGGTTCGGTATCTGTGCAAGATTTTCAGGTTACTCAATAATGGTTCTTTTCTGATCTCTGACTCGGTAAGCAAATTAAGCGGGGTATTCAGTTCCTCTGCGGCAGCCTGCTTGTGGGTAAAAATCTCCTGAAATGTACGACTATGTGCTTCTTTTTCAGCTTTGATTTCAAGTATTTCTTCCTGATTTGAATGACGGTCTGTAGTTTTGAAATCGGGCGTGTATTTTGCGGTCCTGCCAAAAGACTGGTACTCGTAACCTAATGGCTGGGCCTCGAATGAGGATATATTGGCTTGGAATTCGAGGTGATAGCAAGCTTCAAACTCAAGGGATGATTCTACCCGGAAATGTCGCATGGACTTGATGCTGTTAAAGCCATAGATTCTTTTGTTGCGGGATTTTCCAAGTTTACGCTTCATGGCAGTATACCTCTGGCTAACTGCTGGAAAATTAGACCAGAGGTGGGTGTTGTCAAATTATGTTTCAATTATTGTCATCATATACTGCCACTATTGTCATAATATTCTTCACATTGTCACTTTATGCTTCAAACGACAAAATTTTTTATTTCCGGTAAGACGGACAACTGACCAAATGGTCATTCACCAACCCCATCGCCTGCATATAGGCATAACAGATGGTACTGCCAACAAAACTGAATCCCCGTTTTTTCAGATCACGGCTCAGCCGGTCAGAAATATCGCTGGTTGCAGGTACCTCACTCAGCGTTCGCCGGCGGTTATCGATGGGCTGGTGATTAACAAACGCCCAAAGATACTTACTGAATGAACCAAACTCCGACTGCACTTTTATAAATGCCCTGGCATTATTGATGGCACTTTGAATCTTGCGCCGGTTACGAATAATACCCTCATTCTGCATCAGTGTTGCCACGTCCTGTTCCGTCATTTTGGCAACTTGCTGAACATCAAACTGACAAAACGCGTTGCGGTAACCTTCCCGACGTTTCAGTATGGTGATCCAGCTCAGTCCTGCCTGAGCACCCTCAAGCACGAGAAACTCAAACAGCACCCGGTCATCATGGCAGGGAACCCCCCATTGCTCATCGTGATAACGAATATAAAGTGGATCACCAAGACACCAGCTGCACCGTGAATCCATTGCCAACCTCTCGATTCAATTAACTTTGCCAGGGCGACACAAAAAGCCGCAGTAAAACAGCTATTCATTGTCAGTTTTCTGGATAGCACTGGCAATGGCAGTTAAGATACACGTTTACTTATTAAAAGGCACAAACATATGAAGATAGCTAAAGAGAGAGTAGCCCTGTTTCATTACACGCTGAAAAATGATGCGGGTGAGGTTCTCGACAGCTCCGAAGGCGAGTCTCCAATGGCTTATCTTCACGGCGAGCACAATATTGTTGAAGGGCTGGAGAATGCCCTGGAAGGCAGGCAGGCCGGCGACAAGTTTGACGTTGTAGTTGAGCCGGCAGAAGCCTACGGTGAGTTTGATGAGAGCCTGGTCCAGCCAGTACCCAAGGAGCAATTTGGTGATCACCCGGTAGAAGTTGGCAACCAGTTCCATGCCGATACTGCTATCGGGCCTCGCATTGTTACTGTCGTTGCCATCGATGATGAAAATGACCAGGTGGTGATTGACGCCAACCATACACTGGCCGGAGAAACCCTCCATTTCAGCATCGAAGTCGTTGAGGTGCGCGAAGCTACTAAAGAAGAGCTGGATCATGGTCACGTACACGATCCGGATAGGGTGTAGTTCTCCTGCTACGACGACGCCTCGTTGATTAACAATTCTCCATAATTCCGGTACTCAGAACGCGACA
>JAQFVO010000174.1 GCA_027942505.1 Endozoicomonas sp.
TCAAGCCCACGGGCCTGCACGACAGTCTGCTCATCAAACTCATACAGCCCGAGTAGCCCGGGCAAATCTTCCGCCAACAACGCGCTCATAGTGACTCAATTAACCATGGTTAGCTTGCCATTGATAATTAACACGCCTTTGGAGCTCAGTTGGACGCAGGCCTCGCCACCCACTGTGACCATCTTGCCACTGACGTCCGTCATCTGACCTTTAATAGACAACAGCTCACCCTGAACGTTCACCACCTTGCCAACTATTTTGGTCAGAGCGTCGGACTCAACCGTCACGGTGGGAGCTTTAATGGTGACGCCCGCAGGGTCAATGGTGATTTTACTGCTGCCGGCTTTCATGGTGATGCCTGAACTGGCATCGATGGTGACGCCTGAGGTGCCCTCGATGGCAACGCTCTGCCCCTTGATCAAGGTCTCTGCACCAGAGCTGAGGTTGGCTGCGAACTCCGCCTCAATAGAGATTTCCGCCCCTGCGGTCAGGGCAACCTCTTTCTCAACCGTCATGATCTGACTGCCGGTAACGCTGGACACCAGGTTATTCGCCACTTCCAGGGAGAGATCCTTCTGACTCCTGACAAACAACTGCTCACGATCTTTGGTGTCATCAATCCTGATCTCGTGCCCGGCAGCACCATCGGGCATGGAGCGGGTTTTCACACCCATCTGATCACTGTCGTATGGCCATTTATTCAGGCCGTTATAGAGACCGCCTGTGACTATCGGCCGGTCAGGATCGCCATCAATAAAACAGACCACCACCTCCTGCCCTACCCTTGGCAGTACGGAGGCACCAAAACCGGCGCCAGCCTGGGATTGCGCCACCGGAATCCAGCAGGAGCAGCGATCGCCGGGCGTATCAGAAACATCCCAGTGAAAACGGACCTTGATACTCCCCTGCCCGTCGTGATAAATCTCCTGTCCATCAGGCCCGGACACAGTGGCCGTCTGCAAGCCATAAATCCGCGGCTTCTCCAGCACCGGCGGAGCATAAGCATGACCGACGGCGATACAACTGAAGCTGTTTTGGTACTCCTTTTGCCGGCTCTCGGCACTCTGTCGGTTATCAGTGTTCTCGGACACCGCGCAGTGGAATTGATGAGTTATCTGCTCAATGAAATAACTACCCTGCTGCGCGGCATCGGTATCACAACTCAGCTCAAAACGGCTACCGCAGCGCAGCATGGCCAGCGAACCAGAGGCGTCTATCCTCTCGGAGGGGCCGCGGTAAACGGCCAGAAGGGCTGCCCGATCGGCCATGGACTGGTCCTCAATCCTGGACTCCCAGACAGCTCTGCCACCATTGGGCGCTACGCCCATGCTGTCGCCCCGACGAGCAGGGGAGCTGCTGATCACCAAAGCCTTCTCACGGCTGAATCCCACTGCCACCGCATCGCCGCCATAATGCGACTCATAGCAGGTATTCCAGCTGCGCAGACAGCGGCTTTTGTTGCCGCTGTGCTCACCAAGCTCAACCGGGCCACCTTCGAGGGGTGCAAAGGCCTGATTGCTGGCACCAACCATCATGACGTGTTGCTCCTCGCTGTGGCTGAAACAGAAATGCAGCCCCTCTTCGCTGAGCAACCGACAAACAAACGACAAGTCTGACTCCAGGTATTGCACGCAAAAAAGTCGCGGCTGCAAATCGTCGCAGTCAATAAACTTTATCGAGGTATCAAAATCGTACTCCTGACAGACCTGCTCAATAATCTGTCGCACATCACTGTTATGAAAAATACGACAATTGGTTCGCAGCCCCAGTAATGAAAGCCATGGTCTCAGTTCCACTTCCCACAACAGCTCACCGCGGCCTTTGGCAAACTCACGAATTTCCGTCACATGGCCATGCACCACATACTGGGTACTGCGATGAGTTTCGAAACCGGGACGATAGCTGACGCTCAGGGGCTGGTTCAGCAGCTTTCGTGCACCGGCACCGGACTGACCGTGCACCAGCAATACTGCCGTCGCCCTGAACGGCTCACATAACTGTTCACTGACTTCCATTTTGACGGCAATGTACTTTTCACCTGCTCCATCCCGGGCGACCAGCGAACGATTATCTGGAAGGAGAAACATAGACAACACCGAGTTTTGCCGACAATGCCATGCAAATAACGTTGTACTGAAAATCCTTTGCGCCAAACATAGATTGAAAAAGCCATCATTTCGAAAAAAAATTTATATTCAATTACAAATAAAAATTGAATACATATTGGTAATGGCAATTTGCGCCGCAATAACAAAACGTTCAAACCAGGAGTCATTTTTGCCCGCCATTTTTCCATTCAAGGTGAGTACTGCTAGACTCTGGCCGGCCCGAAGCTCAGTTCTGTTTTTATTAATTTGCTTAGTCGGTACCTTTCTATGCTCTCCCTTGATGACAACTTTTATAACCATCTCTGCTTGATTCTGACCGAAAAATCAGTACCACCGTTATTAAACAGCAGTGATGAATACCGCGCATTTCGCAAGCTTATCGCCGAAGCCAATGCCATTAATCGTTCATGGTTGCAAGAGCCTGAAGCCGAGGCCGCGTCAGCATTGCAGAAAAAAATGAACAGTGCCTGGCAAGCGTGTCATCAGTGGCTGCTGAACAAGTTACACAACGATGGTCTATGGTGCCCGGAGTGGTTTGGCTGGCTGGCCTACACCGGTTGTTATAATTCGCGATCCGTCTGGCAGTCGGTGGCACTTTCATTCCGTCTGCTGGATCAATACCTGCAACACACGTTTAACGATGAGAATTCATCCTGGCAAGAGTCGTTGTGCGAGTCAGTCAAACGACTGGGCGCCATTATTTCTGACGACAATAAGGAACCCTTGCTCCTGCCCCCACTGCTGGCCACGCCCCTGATACACGAGCTGACACTGGTTCAGCTCAGGTCAACTCCTGCCCCGGGGCAACCCGATGGCAGTGCCATTGCCAACCTTGCGAGCTTGAACACCTTGTCTCATGCACTGGAAAAAATACCGGAACACGCTCAGCGTATCGGGGTTTCGCTCACCACAAAAACGATTCGTGCGCCCATTGCAGAGGCCATTGCTATACTCAGCCGGTCTCTGCCAGCCCAGGGCGAAACCGACGCCCAGTTGCCGGATCTGTCCGCTACCCAGCCAGCCGATACCCTCCATGGCACTCCCCCTGCCCCCGGCCAGCAGTCACCCATGAACCGCGAACGGGCCAGAACCGACTTGCAGCACCTGATTACCTTTTTTCGCCACAGTGAACCCCACAGTCCGGTGTCCTGGCAGTTGGAAACGGCGTTAAATTGCCTGGACTTGAGTTTTCCTCAATTACTCTCCCGCATGGCCGGCGAGGAACAACAGCTGCGTCAGGATATTTGTCGCCGGCTTGGTATGGACGATTCACCAACAATTGAAGACAAATAAAAAAAACAGAAACACTCCTGACAAACCCGTCTACTTTGATTACTGCCGTGTTGTTAGCCATCCGGTCTGGCAACTCAAAACAACAACTGATTAATGATCTTACCGGCCAGTCTTTTTGATGGGGGCGTATTAATGAAACTGAAGTAATAAATTTGATTATCAACTGACGCAACAGTGACCCGATGATTGTCCAGATTTACTGGGATTGATTGATTATTTAATTTTTACGGAGTGTTTTTCATGGCAACGTATTTCATGAATATTGAGGGACAAGTGCCCAAAGGGGCAGCAACCCTGGAGAAATTTACCGGCGGCGACGGATTACCCAAAGACGGGTGGTTTGCTATCGAGACGTTTGAATGGGGTGGTTCGCGTACCATCGGTATGGATGTCGGCAATCACAGTAACATGGACAGTGGCAGCTGTATGATGCATGAGGTCAGAGCCCATAAGAAAGTCTGTGGCGCTTATGAAAATATTCTGTCCCTGATGATCGCGCCCTCCAACGAAGGCAAAAAACTCTACGTTATCGCCACCAAGCCAGAGCGCTCGGCTAACCAGGGGCCGGAGGTCTATCTGCAATTTACACTTGGTGACTGCAGGATAAGTTTCTTTTCCATGAAAGGGGTCTCAGGTACGCCGGATGTTTCGTTCAGCATCGTTTACGGCGAGATTCAGGTCAAACACTGGTATGAGTCGGCTACTGGAGAACTCACTCCG
>JAQFVO010000189.1 GCA_027942505.1 Endozoicomonas sp.
TACGACAACTCAGACCTGAACAGGGCGGTCACCAACTACCGCAACAAGTTGCAACGGCTGCCCAGTCCCAGAACCCAGGTACAACAGGAAGTTCTTGATTTTCTCGCAGATGCTGACGCCCCGTTACGCGCATTCTATACCGCCAGCAAGCAACTGACTCACTTACTTCCGCTGACCAGATGTGCCAATGCAGGGGTCCTGACCTTCCTGACCCCAAAATTCAGTGAACTGGTGGCGCAATACCAGCAAGCTACACATGCGGTTTACGGCCGGATAGATATTACCAACCTCACAACCCTGATTCCTCCCGAATTATGGAGTGATTGTGCCCTTTGTGAGATTAGTGCGGTCGGGAACGAAGTCCTTGTCTACCTGAACAGTCTGAGAATTGATGACAGTACACTGCGCCAGGCACTTGTGGTGAATCAGATGAAAATCGATTAAACGGTTTGGAGATTACCGCAGGTTCCGTTTAAGATAATTTCTCTTTCCTGATGTGATCCCTCGTCCGAACCAGATTGTTGCGTATAACACAAAAAAGGACATCCGTTTTCTTGATAGGAAAATTTATAGGTGTCCATTTAATCTTTCCTTTTTATCTTTATTATCCTCGACTTTAGAGTTCTCAAGGCACAATGGTCCATCTGGCAATGAGCGAATAATCTGCTAAAGGCAACCATCTTCAAACACCAAATTCGGTGATGCATCAGAGCTGTTGATCTGATATATTCCTGTCTTTTTGAGTTCTTTATGGCTGTAGTTCAAGTTGCCTGTATCCATTGTCAACAAACGATCAATGTCGTTAAGAACGGAAAAGCTGAGACAGGTCACCAACGGTATAGATGCAGGGACTGTAACAAGAGCTTCCAGCTTGAGTATCGCTACAACGGCAACCTTCCTGGTACACATGAGCGCATCATAAAGATGACCATGAATGGCTCCGGGATCAGAGATATCGGGCGTGTCCTTGAGATCAGCCCGACCACTGTGTTGGCCCACTTAAAAAACTCGACCCGCCTACAGTGACAGAACTCCCCTTCGAAAATAGCCGGGTCGAAATTATCTTCGAAATGGATGAACAGTGGTCATTTGTTGGTAGCAAGAAGCAACAACGCTGGCTGTATTATGCATGGGAGCCGCGCTTCAAGAAGGTCATTGCCCATGCGTTCGGCTCCAGAAGCACAGAAGCACTCAAAAGGCTGCTGGAGCGTTTGGCCCCCTTCAATGTCACTTTTTACTGCACAGATGACTGGCAGCCGTATACATCTTGTTTGCCAGAAGATAAACATATCATCGGAAAGTACTTTACCCAGCGGATTGAGCGCCAGAACCTGACCCTGAGAACTCGTTTGAAACGGTTAGCCAGAAGGACTATTTGCTTCTCAAGATCAATAGATATTCATGACAAGGTCATTGGAGAATTTATCTCACAAAACCACTATCAACGGTTTTGATACATCACCCATTTGAAGCCGTTTTGGGAGCGGGTCGGACCATTCCATTGGGTCTTGAATCTTAAATGCTTTCAAAAAGAAATACCTAACCACAGTAGTTTTCCAGTTGTCTGATACATCAAGAATCAAGATCTGACCCAATTTTTCCCGTTTTCATTCCGTTTTTTAAACGACGTTTAAATTATAAATTTTGTGCAAGGAACTTACCGGCAAGGTGCAGGTCTATTCCTGCGTTTTTTTCTGGATTAAAGCATCATGAATAGCGGTGCTCCTGGTTCGGGATATCGGCAGTCGGGTTGCCGGCGTCCGGACAATCAAGCCACTTCTGCCAGCCGACGGTCGCACCGTGTCAAACCCCATCCTTCCAGCAGTGAACGACGTTTAACAACTAATGAAGCGTGTTATACGCCACGGCGAAGTCAACGTTCAGTGACCTCTCGTCAGAGCTTTGACTCTCTGGTCGATCCAAAACAGTTGAGCAAGCTGAAAGAGATATCTGATCGTCACGCTGAGTGTTATGACGGAAAATCGCACAGTAAATTTGCCACTAAAGTTAAAGATTACACGTCAAATTGCAAAAGGTCATTGAACCACTATGAACAAACCAAACTAGTGTCCGTGCTGAAAGCTTTTGGATCGTCATCGCACTGGAGTTGGCGTAGCCTGACGACTTATTTCCACTCATTGACCAAAGCCGGAGTCTTTACCCCCCGATCTGACCAAGCCCTCTGCGATGACCAGGAAGCCTTGCTAACAGGCTTGCTCAATGCCGTGCGTCATCAGTGCCAGCAGGAAACAGACGCCAGAGGTATTGATGCCCAAGGCCTGGCCAACCTGCTCTGGGCTGTGGCGAAGCTGATAGACAACAGGCGATGTCTGACACTTGAAATGAAAGAGACCGTAAAAGCCTTGTTGCCCCACGTGGTGGTATTGAAAGAGCAATTTGTCCCTCAACAAATCTCCAGCCTGCTGTGGGCCGCGGCAAAACTGGCAGAGAACAGCCAGGAGCTGGTAACAGAGTTTAAAGAGCTATTGATTGTCTTGCTACCTCGGGTGTACGCACTGAACAACAAGTTTAACGACTGGTGCATCTCCACCCTGCTGTGGGCCATGGCCAAGTTGTTAGACAATGGTCAGGAGTGGACTCCGGCGCTCAAAGAGGCTGTGGTCAGCCTGTTGCCAAGGGTGTGTCAACTGCAAGAGCAATTTAACGCCCAGGGAGTTGCTAACTTGCTGTCGGCCTTGGCGAAGCTGATGGATAACGATCGGGCACTGACCTCAGCTTTGTCGGAGGCGGTGACCGCTTTGTTGCCACAGGTGATGGCGAAGATAGAGGAATTTAATGCCGAGCATATTGCCAGCCTGCCGTGGGCCATGGCAAAGCTGGTGGACAATGGGTATCAGCAGACAACAGAACTGAAAGTGGCTGTGGACAGCCTGTTGCCAAGGGTGAGTGAACTGCAAGAGAAATTTAACGCCCGGGGGATGGCTAACGTGCTGTGGGCCTTGGCAAAACTGGTGGACAACGGACATGAGCTGACGGCACCGTTGAAAGATGCCGTGGCAGCTTTGTTGTCTCAAGTGCAGGCACTGAAAGACCAATTTGGTGCTTTGGATATTGCCAGCCTGCCGTGGGCCATGGCAAAGCTGGTGGACAACGGGCATGAGCTAACAGCAAAGATCAACACGGCGGTGGTCATCTTGTTGTCTCAGATGAAGGCCTTGAAAGCTTCCTTCACCACCCAGAAGATTATCAACTTGCTGTGGGCCATGGCGAAACTGGCAGACCATGGTCAGGTGCTGTGCCCACAGTGCAAAGAGGCCGTGGCTGTTTTGCTGGCGCAGGTCAGCGCACAGAAGGGCCAATTTACCACCCGGGGCATCGCTAACTTGGTATGGGCCATAGCGAAACTGGTGGAAAAAGGGCAGGAACTGACTACGGAATTTAAAAGGGTCTTGGTCGTTCTGTTACTCCATGTGAGCGCACAGAAAGAGCAATTTACTCCACAGCATATCGCTAACCTGCTGTGGGCCATGGCGAAACTGGTGGACCATGAGCAGATGCTGATACACCAGTTCAATGAGACTGTGGTCATCTTGTTGCCGCGAGTGCAGGCATTAACAGCTGAGTTCAATTCTCAGGAAGTCAGCAACCTGATGTGGGCTGTGGCGAAGCTGGTGGACAATGGTCAGGAGATGACTCCGCAGTTGAAAGAGGTCGTGGACACCCTGTTGCCGCGCATAAAGGCTCTGCAAGACCGATTTATTCCGCAGCATATTAGCAACCTGCTGTGGGCCATGGCGAAACTGGTGGATAATGACCAAGAGTTAATCCTTAAGTTTAAAAAGGTCGTGACCACCCTGTTGCCCTCTCTTCGTAAATATAAAGAGAAATTTATTCCGCAGCATGTTGCTAACCTGCTGTGGGCCATGGCAAAACTGTTAGACAACGGTCAGGAACTGACCCCCGAGTACAAAGGGGCTTTGGATACTTTGTTGCCCTGCGTGGGCGTACTGAAAGATCAGTTTAATCCCCGGGGGATTGCCAGCCTGCTGTGGGCCATGGGGTCTCTGGGTAATGTCGTCAGTACGGCGGAAACAGACTCTGTGGTTGAGTCTATGCGTCGTCTGTCGGATAACTTACTGCTATTCACTTCACGGGAATTAGTTTCGTCCCTCTGGGGGTTGCTCGTATGCTGTGCCAGGTGCTATCTGGCCAACAATATCAGTGACCAGTACGGCACTCTTGAATGGCTGATAAACAAGCTGTTTTCTCACTTGGAAAGTGACTTCATTGATAATGAGCCGAGCAAATCTGTCATGGCCTACGCGGCCATTTGGCTTGGCCGACCGTGTCCGGTTGACCCAAGCTACCAGAGCAAACGCTCGACAGCCCAATCCGACTTCTGCGCCCAACTGCAATCGGCACTGCCTTCTTTGAAGATTGAGCAGGAGCAGAGTTTACACTCCCTGCCACCGGTTGATCTGTTTCTGCCAGGGCACAATATTGTTATTGAAATTCAGGGACCGTCACACTACGTTGACCGTGATTTCCAAACCCGAAACGGATCAACCCTGCTGAAGACAGCCTCGTTGCGAAAAGCGGGATATGACGTGCTGGAAATCCCGGTGAACCATCTCGAGGACCCTGACTCAGTAAAGGCGTACATTGATCAGATAAAGCGCAAGATGGAAAATCAGGGTCAGGTCTTTCATTATGCCTGACAATTGTCGTTTTTAGTGATGAAAAGATATCTGGAGAGTAGACCGGCGAAACTTCCCCGCCAGCACCGGGTCGTAGGAGCTGCCAATTGTAGCTCCAACTCCCTCAGATCCCGGTGTGCGGATTTCCCGCACCTGGCTCTTCGATATTTGACTTACAGCACTGACATAGATTGCATCTTCCAGGAAGCTGGGGGTCAGGTCTTTCTTCTTGACGCAAAACCAAGGAACCCGAAACCGGCCTAAGTCTCTCTTTTGAGTGGATTCAAGATTCAATACCTGAAACCAATTTTATTGATCCCTACAAGTATATGGTTGATGTCTTGCAACGCATCAGCCTTCACCCAGCCTGGAATATCCGGGAGTCCACCCCCTGTTTGTGCCCTTACTTGGTAGTTCAAGGCTTTTATGCTTTTAGCAACCTCTGATCAGTTAACCCGAATGTTTCATAAACGATGCTACAACTCGAACGGCTGATGTTTTTTTGAACAAACATGGCCTGCCAAATCGTAGCAGCGTATTTTTCTGCATTGATATTGCGTCCCGCCATGGCTTTATGTCAAAAAACATAACGATTTAGCTGGCACCAAGCGCACCGAACCCTCAACCTCCTTCAGCTGATCCAATAAAACGCCTCACCAACCGAAAAGCTGTGTCTGTTATCCCGGCCTGAGAACTGGAATGGCAGCAAAAGCTTCCGTCACCCGTTGTAGCAACACTTTCATTGGGTTATTGCTGGGCAGATGTAACTTAACACGGTCTTTATACTCCACCACCTTAACGGCAATTTTGAACAGCTTGGCGATCACTGTTGAAGGCTGAGCCCTCTGCATCTCTGTATCCTTCAATACAGTGGTTCTCATTTCGTAATGCAGAACGTACGCGGCACAGGCGTAGTACATACGCAATGCATTCGCCCGAAAGCTCATATCCGATGTCCGATCACAGGACAGATCATTTTTCAGGTGTTTGATGTAGTTTTCATCCTGTCCTCTGGGACAATAGAACTGCTCATAAATGCACCGGGCCGAGGCATTCTTGATGGAGGTTACAACAAAGCGAGGGTTATCACCCATCTGGTTCACTTCAGCCTTATATATGACGCGTGTATCCAGCCCTTTCCAGCTCTCCGCCTGGTACTGTGCCTCGCCATACAGACGCACCCGGTAAGGTACTGGCAATTTATTTAATCGGGCATAAGCTGTACGTGTTTGCAGGCAGTGGCGAGCTTCCGCCATGCTTTCATCCGACATTGGCCGTAAGGCCGTTGGATGCCCAGCGCCTTTACCCAGCACGTAATCAGCAGCTTTATCCTGCTCAACAACGTGCATCAGCTCAGGTTGGGAAAAGTGGCTGTCTCCCCGGATGATCAGATGTGTTTTCGGCCATGACTGCCGGATCAGCGTCAAAAGACGTTTAACAATGGCAGCATTTTCCCGCCCTGAGGGTGTTTTCCCTGGCCGCAGAATGGCTGTAATCAACTTCCCGCTCAAGCCTTCAAAAATCATCAGTGGCAAATAGCAGGTATTGCCGTATTTGGTGTTGAACAAGCTGTACTGTTGAGCACCGTGGGTCAGGCTGGCTGTGTGGTCCAGATCAATGACTGCCAGCTTGGGCGGTTTTTTATAGCTGCTGAGAAAATGCTCTGCAAAGGCGTAGGCCAGGTCGTATATATCCCTGCGGGACAGGCCCTTCCCGAGTCGTGAAAATGTGGGGGCTGATGCCAGATGGGTCTCGGCATTCAGAGGACTGCGACCGACAGCCAGCTTGAACATGGGGTCCTTACGCAAATGGTTGCTGTCATTGGCATCCTGATAACCGCAGGCCATTTGCAGCACTCTTTGCGTCAGAAGATCCTGCATGGAATGGTCAATATAGGATTGATGTCGTTTGTCCTGGATTGCCTTGACGAGCCGGGGAATTAGCTCACTGCGGATGGCCATTTCACGCAGTAACAGCGCGCCAAAATCGGAGGACAACTCTCCTCCGTTAAAGTCAGCTCTGACAGTTTTACCATTAACAGGGTGAAAACGAAGGGTTTCTTGTGTATGTTTCGCCATAGCAGGTTCCGGTTTGCTTCTTCCGAAGCTTTCTTTTGGTCGACCCAATCATATCAAGTGATTGGGCGGAACCTGCTCTTATTTATGAAATATCCGGGATAGACTTGGCACCGTGAAAATTTCCCATCAAAAAGCTCTCAATATCGGGACTTCTGACAATGACCAAGCCTGGGCTCACTGTCCGGGCAAGCAACCATAAAAACAGAAACGCGTCTGGGGTGGAACCCTAACCCCAGCGCTCATTAATTGCTTAAACCCTACAGGATTTTTATGCTTACAATGTTACTAACTGAGTAAGATCTTTCAACTTTTTCCTGATTTCGGATACCTTCGAATTCAACGAGCCATTTTGTGCAATTTGATCTCTGATCTGTCCACTTTCAAATTTGGATACAATCTGATCAAGCTGCTTCACCATCGTTACAAACGTATCTACATCTCCTTTACTGGCTGGCTCCGCGCTATTCGGTTGGCAACTGGCACATATGCGGGCAACAAATTTTCTATATTCAGGAACCACAGCTTTGAGCCTTGATTGGCAAAATTGAATCTGTATCAAACAGTTAGTATCTGTAGTCCATTTAGCAACATTAAGATCATTGAGTAACTTGATTTTCTCACTCGGAAGCAGTTTACGTAGATCCCTGACAGTCTCTTTGGCCTTCAATTCATTTGCAAGTCGTAAGAATTCAGCGTCATTGAAACCCTGATTTCCGTTAAGTGTGCAAATTTTATACATTCTAGGGCCGTAGGCTAGCTTGCTGTCATTGGTTTCTTTGGCAAAAGCAGAAACAAATTTCTCAACATCAGCCCCAACAATTTGAAAATCAACCTTGCAGATTTTTAGTAATTCACCTTTAGTTAATTTTGGCTGGGTTTCATTCGCAACTGCCTGCTCCAGCGTCAAATGATTTGAAGACTCTTCATGACTGGCACTACCAACAGCTGGTGTCATAACATTAGAAGCAGACGACGTAACCAGAGAGGGGAGTTCTTGCGTATTGGTATCACTGGTTGTCGAAACCGCACGCTCACCAATGGATGTCGAAACTGGCTGGCCTGCACTGGCCACACTACCGTTACCAGAAAAAACGTGCTTTAGCTTCGTAGAAACTGTGACAAACTTACCATAAAACCAACCAGCCAGTTGCGAGGGAATATTTTTCAGGCGTTCCCAGACAGATTGATCAACTGAAATTGAACCAGGACCATTAACCATAATAATTCCTCCTTAAACGCTTGGCGAAAATCCATTTAACTAACAGCTAATTATCTTATTAATTCGATAAGAATTAGCTTATGGCAGTAATCTACCACCAACTAATGACCAGATCCCTAACCATTCAGTTACATTTATTCACGCCCCGGAGGGGGAAAGAGTCAGCTGACCTTGTTGATTGTCGCCGATGAGCAACAATTTATCGTGCAGGTGGGTATCTTTCTCGCAGTCAACACCAACTTTCGTCGTAAAAAGCATAAAAGCCCTGAACCACGAAGGCACAAAGGACGATTTTTTTGTCTGCCAAGCGTAGTTCAGACAAACCCGGAAAAAACTTTGTGTCTTCGTGACTTTGTGGTTCCCTTCTTTTCAAGGCCTTTTGCGAAGGCCTTTTGCGACACCCTCGAAGACAGTCAGCGAAGTAATGACTCTGTGAGTCCGTACCCCACTCTTGACAGAAAAACCAAAAACCAAAAAAATACCCCCTTCGAACCTGCAATTTTCTCCCTCTCTTTCTAAGTGACATTTGTCCCGGAAACCGTTGAGAAAATTCATGCAATCCCTGGTATGGATTGCCACTGGTTGACGGTGCCCAGCCCTGCGTACAGGTTGGCGCAACCACAGAACAAGCAGCCTCCTGTACCGGTTGCCACTGACGAATCTAACACTGTAAGGACTCTTTCAATGCCTGTTATTACCCTGCCCGATGGCAGCAAGCGCGAATTTGCCGACGCCGTTTCGGTTATGGAAGTTGCCCAGGATATCGGCCCCGGGCTGGCCAAGGCGACCCTCGCCGGTCGAGTCAACGGCCAGCTGGTCGACGCCAGTGCAAAAATGACCGAAGACGCCGAGCTGGCCATCATCACCACCCGCGACTCTGAAGGTGTGGATGTGATTCGCCACTCCACCGCGCACCTGTTAGCCATGGCAGTGCAGGATTTATACCCCGGCGCCCAGGTTACCATCGGCCCGGTGATCGAAAACGGTTTTTATTACGACTTCTCCTATGAGCGGGCCTTCAACATGGACGACCTGGTCAGAATGGAAAAGCGTATGGAAGAGCTGGCAAAACAGGACCTGGCCATTGAGCGCGTGGTCATGAGCCGCGAAGAAGCCGTCAGTGCCTTTAAAGCCATGGGTGAAGAGTACAAGGTTGAGATCATCAACGATCTGCCGGCCAGTGAAGAGATTTCAGTTTACCGCCAGGGCCAGTGGATGGATCTGTGCCGTGGCCCCCATGTACCGTCCACCGGCAAACTCAAAGCGTTCAAACTGATGCGTGTGGCCGGCGCCTACTGGCGTGGTGATGCCAAAAACGAGATGCTGACCCGCGTCTACGGCACCGCCTGGGAAGACAAAAAAGCCCTCAAAGCCTACTTGGTGCGATTGGAAGAGGCGGAAAAGCGTGACCATCGCAAACTGGCCAAACGCCTCGACCTGTTCCATATGCAGGAAGAGGCACCGGGCATGGTGTTCTGGCACCCCAACGGCTGGGCGATCTACCAGGAGCTGGAGCAGTACATGCGGGCCAAGCAGCGTCAGGCCGGTTACGAAGAGATCAAAACCCCGCAACTGGTCGATCGCAGCCTGTGGGAAAAATCCGGCCACTGGGATAAATACGCCGAGGGCATGTTTACCACCAGCTCCGAAAACAAAGACATGGCCATCAAACCCATGAACTGCCCTTGCCACGTTCAGGTGTTTAACCAGGGGCTGAAAAGCTACCGCGACCTGCCCATGCGCCTGGCAGAGTTTGGCTCCTGCCACCGCAATGAACCATCCGGCTCCCTGCACGGGCTGATGCGGGTGCGCGGCTTTGTCCAGGACGATGCGCATATTTTTGCCACCGAAGATCAGATCCAGTCCGAGGTATGTGCATTCATCGACTTTCTGCACAGCGTCTACGACGACTTTGGCTTTGAGCGCGACAACCTGATCTATAAACTCTCCACCCGCCCGGAAAAACGGGTTGGCTCCGATGAAATCTGGGACAAAGCAGAAAAAGCCCTGAGCGATGCCCTGAATGCCAAAGATCTCCCCTGGGAAGAGCTGCCCGGTGAAGGGGCGTTTTACGGCCCGAAAATCGAGTTCTCCCTGAAAGATTGCATTGGCCGGGTATGGCAGTGCGGTACCATCCAGGTAGACTTCTCCATGCCGGGCCGACTGGGCGCCGAATATGTGGATGAACATGGCGAGCGCAAAACGCCGGTTATGCTGCACCGTGCCACCCTTGGCTCGTTCGAGCGCTTTATCGGCATCCTGATCGAGCACTACGAAGGCGCCATGCCGACGTGGCTGGCCCCTGCCCAGGTAGCCATCCTGAATATCACCGATCGGCAGACCGATTACACCCGAAAACTGGCAAAAAACCTGTCTGAACAGCACATCAGGGTAAAAGCGGACTTGAGAAACGAGAAAATCGGCTTTAAAATCCGCGAGCATACCTTGATGAAGGTGCCTTATTTGCTGGTTGTCGGCGATAAGGAGATGGAAGATGGTACCGTTGCGGTTCGCACCCGTACCGGTGAAGACCTGGGCGTTATGCCCTTCGAAGCGTTCCAACAACGCCTGAGTGCTGATATTCTCAAGCGTAGTCGTACGGTTTGAGCCAGCCGGCTCATCGGAAAAGTTTCGAAAACCTGTCCCCGCCTTGTGACTTCAGGGGATTTATTTGTTGCTCACACAGGAGATACAACCATCAGACGCAACAGCTTCCGCGATCGTCGCCCCGTAAAGGCGCCGATCAATGAAAATATCCGCGCAAAAGAGGTCCGCCTCATTGGGGCCGACGGTGAGCAGGTCGGCGTAGTTGATATACGCGATGCGCTCAGCATGGCAGAGGAAGCGGGGCTGGATCTGGTTGAGATTAACGCGACCAGCGAGCCGCCGGTCTGTAAAATCCTGGATTACGGTAAGCATCAGTACGAATCCAAAAAGCAGAAGGCTGCGGCCAAGAAAAAACAGACTTTGATCCAGGTGAAAGAAATCAAGTTTCGCCCGGGTACCGAAGAAGGGGATTACCAGGTAAAACTGCGCAACCTGGTACGTTTCCTTAACGAGGGCAACAAGGCGAAGGTCTCCCTTCGTTTTCGTGGCCGGGAGATGGCTCACCAGGAGCTGGGCATGGAACTGATGAAGCGGGTCGAGAAAGACCTGGAAGAGATCGGGACCGTTGAACAGCATCCGAAAATGGAAGGCCGTCAACTGATCATGGTGATTGCCCCTAAAAAGAAGAAGTAATTAACGGACGGCCTGGTGGCTCAGTGCTCTTTACGAGCAACACATCCGGCCGTTTTTTATTGCTTCGTGCCCGCTAGCGGGTATTACTTTTGTTGATCCCGGGGCTGAGTTGATCAGTGCCCGCGAATGCGGAGTGTTTTTCATGCCAAAGATGAAAACCAAGAGTGGTGCCGCGAAGCGTTTCAAGAAAACGGCTTCCGGTTACAAGCGTAAAGGTGCCTTCAAGAGTCACATCCTGACCAAGATGACCACCAAGCGTAAGCGTCAGCTGCGTGGAACCTCACTGGTTTCCCCGGCCGACCAGGGTCTCGTTGCACGCATGCTGCGCGACTAAACCTTCGCTTTTTGCTCATTTTACAGGAGATAACTCATGGCACGTGTTAAGCGTGGCGTCATTGCGCGCCGTCGTCACAAGAAAATATTGAAGCTGGCTAAAGGTTATTACGGTGCACGTTCACGTGTATTCCGTGTGGCCAAGCAGGCCGTCACCAAAGCAGGTCAGTATGCTTACCGCGACCGTCGTCAGCGTAAGCGTCAGTTCCGCGCTCTGTGGATTGCCCGTATCAACGCCGGTGCTCGCATGAATGGTCTGTCTTACAGCCGTTTCATCGCTGGTATGAAAAAAGCGGCTATCGAAATCGACCGTAAGGTTCTGGCTGACCTGGCCGTTCACGACAAGGCGATTTTTGGCCAACTGGTAGAAAAAGCAAAAGCTGCCCTGGCTTAAGCTATTCCTCCAGGAATAAGGCGGTGCTGTTTCAGCACCGCCTTTTTTTTGCCTTGCATCGGCAGGGGGTGCACGACATAACTTGCCTTTGAACTATTTTTCAACACCAATGTCCATGAGATATAAAAACTGCCCGGCTGGCCGGGTTAGCTTTGGTGCGACGGAGACAAGATCGGCTGCATAGCTGGTGTTGTCCGGGGAAGGCGTAACAAAGCAGGAAGTTTTGTGGGGCGATCCGGGAACCCTCGCCCGTAGAGTGTCAGACAACAGCACTTGCAGGTACTCAAGAGTTCCAATGACAGCAGCTGCATCAATGTTTCAACTGCATCCCTCAGCATGAGAAGTTAGCCATGAATGTAACAGCCTCGGAAGATCAGTTCATACCTTGCTTGACGAATGCTTCAACCAGCTCTGACCAGAGTGGCAATTTTTTGTCCATGAACGTCACAGCCAGCGACGCAGACCAGCAAATGGAAGATCTCCAGACTTCGGCCGACGACGCAGACCAGCAAATCGAAGATCCCCAGACTTCGGCCCACGGCACGCAACTGTGCAATCGTATTATCTATCCATTCAAGAAGACTTTATCAACCGCCGCAGTTACTGCTATTACATGCACTTTCCTGGGCCTTGTACCGGCCATTTTTGTTTTTCATGGTACGGTTTTTGCCACTGGCGTTGCTGGCACCGGCGTCGGTTTGATTTTGGGAAGCATGACTGCACTGGCTAAAAGATCATCACATTACGTCAATGTGGGAGCCGTCAAAGGTCATGCTATAGGTACCCTGCTTGGCACCGCTATTGGTGCTCCTCCAGCACTTATTACCACTGCCGCCGTGACTGCAGGATCTTTTAGTGTGGTTACTCCGCTACTCAGCACCCTACAACTCCCGGGAGCTATTTACCGGGCAGCTACCATGAGCAATGCAGAAATCAATAACCGTGAACAGGAGATGAAAACAATGCTTCAGAACGAGTTGAGGGAATTCAATAAAATGAAAGACATGCTCAGCAACAACGTAACAGGGCTCACAGACTCCGCCAGAGCTGAACTTATAAAGCCGCCTTCCGACAGCTCTTATGAATACAGATATTAAGGGGTTGTCTGGTAATAACTGCCTGGTTTTAATTGGACTTATGAAAGACTGCTGACCACTACCCGCAACAGACCAGCTGTTTGTGCTTTTGCGGGATCTGTCCTGAAATGTGAAAATTATTTCAGGACAGTTTCTAAGTGGTGAAACTGCTAACTTGAATTACCCGAACATTCCCTCTCCACTGGTTGCCTGGCGGCACGGCAAGCTGGTCAGAATTGCAAAAAATAACAGTATCCAAGCCCTGCTCTGGCCAGTGAGGAGGATATAAAGCCGTTGCAAAAACAGGTAGCGAACATTCAAAATTTGCTAACCGAAGGTATCAAAGAAACGGTCGGGCTAAAAAATTCTGTTGATACCAGTCTCAGAACGATATTGTCCAATATCAGGAATAAGCTGCAAAATCTATTTCGGGCATTGCAAATATAAAAATACCTGCACAATGTCTTTAACCTGTTTTATTAGCTAACCAAATCGTTATAAATTTCCAAAAAAGCTTATGATCAAATAACGCAGTCAAAAAGTTTCTACTATTTCTGACTCAAAGCCTTAAGAACAATCAACTCATTAATTTAAGGGACCAAATTATGACTAATGAACACAATTCGGTAAGTACCACTGGCGCTTTGATAAACCATCCACAACAAGTTGGAGATGAGGCTGAAAGTTATTTTTCTGGCTGTTGTTTTCACCGCTGGATGGTAGCCATACGTAAGCGGTGTCAATCCATCAAACAACACATCAAAAATCGGTTAGCAGAAAGATCCTTTAAAAAGACATTACGTGAATATAATGTTAGCGATGTTCTGGAAAAGGCACATGGGGAAAACAATAGGCTTGGCCTGGGAGCTCATAGCAAAGTTGAACGTTATCAGATGGAAGTAGAAGATCGACAGATGCAAGATGTCGCGTACAAAGTCGTAGACACTGCACATATGGTGAGTGAATTTCAAAAGGCTGGCATAAAAGAAGTTGATAAAAAACTTATAATTGATGCAAAAAAATCTTTTGCCCGGGAAAAGAAAGCTCTGGCTGAATTATCTCATCCAAATATTATTAAGCCAGTGACCCCACATGGAAAAACTGGCATTGCCGAAAAAGCGGCCGTCTTTAATGTCAGAACTTTCTCAGAAGATGAAAAGTCAGAGTTACAAGAGGTTCCTGCGAATGACGACTCACCTGATAT
This sequence comes from Endozoicomonas sp., assembly GCA_027942505.1. Lineage (GTDB taxonomy): Bacteria > Pseudomonadota > Gammaproteobacteria > Pseudomonadales > Endozoicomonadaceae > Endozoicomonas. The sequence continues at coordinate 14,203 of JAQFVO010000189.1, forward strand.
TGATTTAGAGTTTGATTTTGAGATTATTGAATCTGTGACAACAGAATCCGGAGGTATTCCACTACCTCTTGCGGACACGTCACTTGCACAACAGATAAGTGACAAATCATTAACACCAGTGCAAAAAGACAGTGCTGCACGAGCGTTGACTGGTGCTGTGGCACACATGCACAATAATGGCTATGTCCATCTTGATATCAAGCCCGAGAACATACTTAGACAAGGTGATACATGGCTTTTGAGTGATTTTGGATGCGCACATCACTATAGTGACCTTCACCGTGGTTCAATGGATTACATGCCTGTGGTTGTTAAAACTGGCTTCCCCATTGATGCAGATTTCGTCTTTGGAACACAAGCATATATGTCACCTCAGTTGCGTTTACGTTCAGTTATGGCTAATGAGTTTCCTGACACAATCAACTTGCTTTCAACTGCGTTACTTTATTTCCCAAAGAGATTTTTAGATCCTGTCCTTGACACAGATGCCCGCGCGGCAGATGCCTATTCACTTGGGCTTACCTTGTGTGAAATGTTGACAGGTCAAAATCCATCTCCAAGTCCATTGCAACTTGAAGGCACTACGATAGAGAAAATGCCAGAGACTTACCAGCAATGGGTTAATAGGCTGTTGGGTGAACATAGAGATGCAATAGGAGACTATTACGAGATTCTGGAAGGACTGCTGAAGTCGGATTGTAATGAACGAATGACAGTTCCTGAAGCAGAGCGTCTTCTCGCCCAGATACCTCAACCGGTGATAGCTCAACCGGATTAAGTCCGCCTTCCACTGGTGCAAAAAATCAGGCAGATGCTTAATCTGCCGTCACAAAAACGATCCTTTGGATCGTTAATTCCGTTCATAGCCACGGCTTGAGACTGACTACATCTTCAAAATTTGTTAGAGAAAATTCTTGAAACCAATCCTTAACCTGCCTATTCCTTTTGAAAAGGTGTTGTTTCAGCCTCTCTTTTCTTGCCTCAGCACAATGCTTATTGCCTTCCTGCAAGTAATGCTAACCCCATGGTTATGGGCATTAAATCGTACCCGTTATAAAATCCACCCCAAGAGCCAGTTCACACACAATTTGCCAAGTACAAATTTTGACTGAAACCTCTGCTTCAGATCCTCGTTACAAACAATTAATGTGCGAACAGAAATCCAGGTTGTTACTAATATTTTGATTTCCCATAAGAGGATACTAACGAGCTCTACTAAATACCAATAAAGCTGCTGCCGTACGGGGATATTCCACCGTGGCAACACATTACAAACAGGAGGTTTAAATATGGTTGTGCATACTCCGTCTGGTCAATACCAGCCCGGCGCTATGACATCTGTCATCCACGAACAAAGTGGCAATTTCAAGCAAATGAAGACCAAAGCAACTGATGCTTGCCCGCAAGTGCAATCCACCGGGCAGGCGCTGGAAAAAGTGCCGCTTGGAGATCGTGTCATTCACACATTCAAGTCAATTTTACACAATGTCAGAATGTCACTTGTGAGATCTGGTCTTGCCAGTCTGGTGCCAGGTTTATTAGTTTTCGTCGGCTTAGGCCTGGTTACTGTCTTTCCTAGCACCGCCATTTGTGGTGGTGTGGGTGGTCTGATCCAGAAGGCCAAAAAGTTGGCAGGGTACGACTCCCATGCATTTGTGGGAAGCCTCTACATCGGTCTTTATGCTGCCGTTGCGATTGCCGCCCCAGCAGCAATTATCACTTCCCTGGCAACAACTCTGGGACTGTTCTGTGTGCTTGCGCCAGTATCCACCCTGCTCAAAATCCCGAAATTTATCAACCAGGCATCCACCATGAGCGGTGAAGAACTGACTAAATTGCAAGTTGAAGCTGATGAAGAATGGTCTGATAACGTAACGGCCACGCTTGCCATCGCCAAAGGCGCCCTCAACTATGTGACTTAGAAGTTGTTCTTAAATAATTTCCCGCTTCGATGCTGTCCAGCAAATAATCGTTTGCCACGGAGGCACACGCAGTAAAGAAAATTTTTTTCCCTCCGTGTCCCCGGGCTATAAATTTCATGACGGTGACCAACCATCGTCATGAGCATTTGTGCGCCTGCTGCCTTCGAGCTTCAGCCTTTAACCGATAAATGACTTATTTACCTCAAGAAGAAGCGTCGCTAGCGCCTGCATGTTCAAGTACCATCAGGCAAAGAATCCCACGCTTGGTACAGTCGTTTTGACCACCATCAGGCTGATAGACATTCTGATCATCAATCAGCAGCTCACCCCACTTTTCATCATGGATTGAACATCGGTAATGACGAACTCCCGACCCGGAACTTTCATCATAAAAAACTTTGGCACGCACCCGATAGCTGTGCGTAATCGTTTCTGGTGGCTGGGTGTCATCAGCAGTGATCTTGCGAAAAGAGAGAGTAAGTTCCCGAGCCTGGTCACTGGCCAGTTTTTGCGCAATGGCGGCTCGCTGATCAACTCCGGCGGGTATTTTCGGCTGAATGGTGATTACCCTGGGTGCCTCATTAACCAACAGTACCTGGCGTTCACTGACGATATCCCACTCCTTTTCCTTGTCATCCAGGTCAGAGGCAAGAGGACATTTCTGCACTGTGTGCCTGAAGCTGTCTTGTCGCACAGTAATGCGCTGGTTCCAGTGGGAAACATTTTGAAAAGTAAACGCCTGATCAAGCAGCATTTGCAACGAGAAATCCTCGCGATCAGCCTGCTCCGGAGCAACAGGCAACCAGAAAATCAAGCTGTCAGGCAGAGCCGGGTCAACAGATTGCTCTGTCTCAGTCGTTTGTGTGCCAAGTCGGGGGTTGTCGATGATCGTCACAGTGTTGCCCTGGCTGACCACCTGGCGTTCCGTTAACACCCGAAATGCACATTTGTGCAGTTGCTCCCTGGGCAGCACTACTTGCAACAGTGACTCATAAAATTCGGCACAATCCTGCTGCGGCAAGTGCCTGGGATGCACAACCATTCGACGAGGTCGTTCTTCTGAGTTTTTACTGCGGTGTCGACGCGCCGTCTGCAGATGGGACAAACGCCGGCTAAGCACTGCTTCAAAGCCTTCAAATCCCTTAAAATTGCCCTGAGTTGCGCCTTGAATGCAAAAATCCAGTAATAACTTATAGGTACTCTGCATGGCCAGATACTGCTCAAGACGGTACTGACACGCCAGGGTAGTCAAGCATTTGGCCAACCCCATCCGCAATAACCGAATCTGCTGATCTTTGCTGGTTTCGTTGCCAAGCAGGCATAAGTACTGCTCGCTGGTGTCTGGTAGGGTGATTGTTGCAGGCTTCCCAATAGCGTCTTCAGAAATGTTGTCAAGGTAAGCACAGTAGGGAGAACAGATAATCGGCCAGACTGAAGCCGCGGCAAAACAGGTACTGCCGAAGTTTTTCAGGCCTTGCATGCTGTGCACACGGGTAAACTGCTCACTCAACGACCCCTTAGCAGACAGGCCCATCAGGCTGAGCCGCTCATTTCTGGCCTGCCTTTGGCACTGTGCCTCGGTCAGTTCCAGAATATCCGCCAACGAACAGTCAGAACCTGCATTTAACAGGCGGCGGACAATATCGGGCAGGTATTTGTGATTTGCCTGGTTGAAATGCTCTGCCAGCGTCTTACGTACCTCGTCAAAGTCATACTTAAAGTACCAATAGTTTCCGTTTTCGTTGCAGTCACTGCTCTTGTTTGGGTAGGTTTTGTGATCAAATATTCGCCAGAACTCCTTGGTACCGTACTCGCAATAGTACAGCTTCAGAATAGTTTTAATGTCGTCTTCAATGGCCGCCACTGCCACATGACTTACGTGCTTGCTCGTATAATCGAAGCGTTGCACCGCACGAAAAGTGGAAAACAGGATGTGTTGAACGACAAGCCGCAGACTATTTGGCTTATTGTGCCAATAGGTAACAGATTGTCCATCAACACGTTCAATATTTTCATGCAGGTATTCCAGCCACTGCTGGTCAGAGGTGGCGTCGTGTACCCCGAAATAACAACCAAGACCGCAGTTTATAACCTTTCGCCACCCCTCACCATCGACAATGGTTTGCAGATTTTTCATTAACTGCATTGAACTGATGGACGTCCCCTCTGAACCAAAGCTACCTGATATTCTCTTTTCTGCTTGTATGGCACAGGTCTTGTCACTGGAGTTAGACTCGCTATGGCGGGATATAGCTTGCCCCTCAGGTGGTGGCGACAATAGACTGCCAGTGCTCGCACTTGACACTGAGCGACTGCCAAGGCAAGTCTTTTCACTATTTGATGAGCTGCTGCTTAATCCGATGCTTTGCTCTGCAACCGTTGTTGTTAATTTTCTTGCTGTGCCAGACTGCACGGCATTGCCATCATGATTTAAAAGTAGTGCTTCATTTGATCCATTATTGCTGTACGAACGAGTAGAAACAGTTCTATTAACCATATTTAATGCTTTTTTCGTTAAATTAAGAAAATAAGAGCTTGCCGACGTTTTTGTATGATTTACTTTGAACGCACGCCCTGCATCAACTCAAACCCAATGGCGATAAAAACGTATTAAAAATAAATCATGATTTTATAAAAGCAACAGCACCCGCCATACCCTTAGGCAAACGGAACAGAACCTCAGTCGGCAGGCCCTACATTCGGAGGCTATTCAGGCGCATCGCCCACAAGCTGAAAATTTTACGAAAAATGTTCTGAATAACGGGGTAGTAGCAGAGTTATTTAATAACAAGCGGATATTTTCAAGCAGCTCATCACCACCGACAGATTAATTTAGAGAGCCTTTTGGCTAATGGCTGGCAACCCCAGTGCCGTACGAACCCGGTACAGCCCCTGCTGAACACAGATTATATTGGACGCCCCGGCAATATCGCCCTGTCGGATCCTGTTAGCAATCATTCTGACAAAAGCCTGGTGAAGGTTGTTACTATCAGCATCTGACTTGGTTAATTTCATTAATTCATCAGAAAATTTCTTGCATTCTTTCTGCGAACAGAAATTCAGAAACCACGGAGCCAGATTAGCCAGGCACAAACCAATACTATCAAGCTCTTTTTTGGCAATATCTTCATAATTAATGACACCTTCATTCAGGATATTACCAAGAACAATACCGATTCGCCCGAAACTGTCTTCAAGACGTCGATAGCTGTCTTTCTTGATAATGCACAGTGGCAGGTAATCGAGCAGCGATTCATGGTAAGCGTTCACCGGTGGGGTACTGACCACTGTTTTATAAACAGGTGCCACCATCTGCTCTTCACCAATCTGATCCCGTGTGCAGGTATCCCCATGCAGTGGCGATTTGCCAGTTAGCATCCGCTCCACCTCAGGGTGCAATGGCGGGGTCGTGCGATTAGACACTTTGTATTGTTGACGAACAAACTCAAAGTAAATGCCAATCCTTTTTCTGAGGCCATCATTGCGCCAGGATGAAACATCGTATTTTGACAGATCCGCCTCGGCAACGGCCAGGGCCCAGTATGCCAGACGCTCCAGTTTGTAAGGGCTGACCTGAAGAATTTCCGGCTCGCGCACTGCTGTTTTAAAGACATCAATCACCATTTTCTTCAGTTCAACCCTGGTGGTCACATGTTCCACATAAGGCGACACTTTGCCAAGCGATAATATATCGTCAAGCTCAGCTTCGTTAACGGTCTGCCGCGCAAGGAGTCTTTTCCGGACGGTACAGATCAGCTTACCCCAGGCCCGGCAGGCAATGTCTTCCCACTCCTGCAGATGATGCTCATTTTTCAACAAAAAGAGCTTATCCTGATTTTTCAGGCAGTGTTCGCGGTGTTGATCCATTACCTCAATCACCCGCTGATAATCAATCAAGTCGTATTTATTGATGATGAAGCCGTCGACGAAAATTCTATGAAAGAAATACATGTACAGCCTGTGCCTCAGCTCGTTTAGCTCCCCGATCAACCGAGGTCCCTGACTCATGCCATGGATGATGTTTTCATTCTTGACCCAGCGTCTGATCTGATTAGCCGATTGTTGATAATCCTCGTCTGTGCAGGTTTTGGCCGACAGTCGGTCTGCGATGGATTTAAACAGGGCAAGTCCGTCCCGGCTGGTAAAACCGGCCAGTGACTCTTCGACAGGCAGAACAGTGTGTAGGTATGCCTGCCACAATGACAGGCAGTGATCGGAAAGCATGTCGCACTCTGCCAGCTCACTGATAACTGCTTCCGCCTCCCGGCGTTTCTCGTGGTGGCTGATTTTGGTTTTATGCCAGGTTAACATCCGGGCAATAAGATCCGACAGTATCAAATGCACTTGATTAAGAAGAAAATAGTGGCTGCCTATGAATGCCCGATAAGTTCTGGCAAACAGATTCAAGCCCATCAACTGTGCCAACTCCTGCTCAAAGCTAACTGCCTGGCACTGATTTGCCACCAATTTCAGACATTCATTTTTCAGGATTTCGTACAACAACCGCTCTTGAAATGGATAAACTCCGCTCTCGGCTGCCAGAAGCTCGGACGATGTTTTTATATCTCCTCCGCCAATCAACAGGTCGATTTTACTGGGAGAATCAAGCCTTGCCAGATCGGACTTTTGCAGGGCACTTTCGAGCACTTGCAATTGTTGCAAACAGGCCCGGGCTGTCTCGTCGCTAATCAGTCGCACCCGCCTGATCAGTCCCTTTGCAGCGAGTAACTGTTTCAGGCCGCAAATTAACCAGATAACCTCGCCCCGCCTGCGAAATCCCAGGGTATAGCGCAGATAATCCAGCTCTACCTCAATCATGCTCTCCAGCATCAACGTTATCTCACTGCGGATATTCTCCCCTTCTGGCTCGACATAGACCGGATAGTACTGAAAGAAATTCAGGATGAAATGGAGCACCTCAAAGTAATCCCTGGCATTACCGGCCGTTGCCTGGGCCTTAATGGCCGCAATACAGGGCTGAAGCGTCTGGTGAAACAGCGCACCGAAACAGGATTTCAGGTAATTTAAAGCCACACCATTATTCAGGCAGTTGTATCTTTGCACAAGGGTGGAGAGGCACACCGACACCCGCAGACAACGCTCCAGCGGATCATCAACGGTCACCAGCTCGGCTTTCAGTTGTCTGCAGTAGCTGTCCATCTGTCGGCCGATATTCCAGGCCATAGCGTTGACCGGCAACTGCCACTGACTTGGAATCCACACCCCAACATGCAAAGCATTTTGTATCCGGACAAGGTTCCGCTGAAAAACCCACCGCTCTCTGGTGTCACTGACCCCAGTATCTTGCACGATGGCACTGCTGCTTTTCAGGGTTTGTGCATAGGTGAGTGGTTTGACGGATTCAGGTTGGCTATTGGCGGCAGATAGCGCTCCCTGACTCACGCTTGAGTACACGCTTCCCGGAGCGAGATGCGCAATGCGCATTTGCAAAGGGGTGTCCGCGGTGGCCGACCCGACAGGCACCTTGGATACTACCGCCAGGTTTTCCGGCTTTTGCCCGGCGGCTGGTAAAATCGCTGCTGTCCAGTCGATGGTGGGTTGTGGTGGAAACAATAGATAGTCTGCACTTTGCCAGCTGTTCATGTGCACAACTCTTGTTGGAATTGAAACCACTCAGTGTAGACTTATGCCCAGCTGGCTGACGCCTTCATTGGCGGAAAACCGCTGCAACTCACGGGTAAACTCCCTGGTCTGTTTCTGCTGAGCTGACACCATTGTGATCAGCTCAGCAACAAATTGCTGGTGCACCTGGTAAAGCTCGTGCCCGGCAATGTACTGGGCCAGCTCAGTACCCTTGAGTTCGGGAGCTTCGGTGTATTTGATCAATTTACCAATACTGCTGAATGACACGATCAGGGCGCTGACCACTTCATCCGCCGAGGCCTTCATGGCGCAACTGATGGCACAGTGCAGCCCCACGGCGAAATCCAGGGCGGGCTGTACGCCGAACATATCGAAGTCTTCCACAGTGGGCGTGTTCTCATCAAGCTTCTCCAGCAGGCGCTCAAAGTTTTTTGCCGATTGCGCACCACTGCTGCAATCCCAGAGCATAGTGAGGCAGTGGCTGACATCGGCGATATTGCCAAACCCGGTCAGTTCGGCGAATAATGCGAAGTTTGGCCAGGCCCTCTGCGTCACGGCGGTGGCCAGTGTTGTCTGCTGCCACGGGGCGAGTTGTTGGATCTTTCCAAGGTAGTGGGCATAGAGTTGCTGGGTTTTCAATGGTGGTTACCAAAGGCGTTAATGACGGCCGGCATTCTACCACCTGCAGACTGGTCTGGCGCCAGCACCCTTTGGTCATTCCCGCGAACGAGGAGGACGAATCCCCCAACATCCGTCATCCTCACGAAGGAGGGTGTTGCAAAAGACCAGGTCACTTTGTTGTCATTACGTACAGGGATTGTACGGAACCCATTGGCAGGGATAGCCATCTATCCGGACATTCACCTCCCTGTGAGGTGGATCCTGTACAGTCCATGCACAGGATGACAGCGGAGTCTGTGGTCGTTTCTTGATGGTATTCCCTGAGCCCTTTTCAATATCCTTGAGGATGTGCGGTGAGAAATGGACCCACGAGGACCTTTTGCGACACTCTCTTAACGCCCACTCTGACCGGGAGCTGCAGCACCTGTGGGCTCAATCAGGGGAATAGCGTGTCCCGGCCAAACCATCGGTCAGCATGTGGGCATCGGTCAGGCCCAGCTTATGACGAACGTGTAACAGAACGGCAAAGTGATTCCAGTTTTTGATGCCACAACCATCTTTGACCAGGTAGCCCAGTACCACAGTCTCACCAGCAAAATCTCTAAACTCCAGGCCACTGGCTTTCATGGCGGTGACGATGTGACTGAGCCCCCCCTGAAAACGACCGCGGTCGCAAACCTTGCAGCGCCCGAGAAGGGCAACTGAGAGTCGATAAGCACTGATCAGATGGTCAATATTCTTCTCTGCCTGGTACGAATGCAATTGAGCCATGGCAATCCGACTGTCGATTTGATCCTGCATACTCTGATCGGTCGTCTGCGCCTTGATATGGCGATACTCGTCGATCGCTACCTGGTAAACACCATGTTTGGCAAGAAGCTGGGCTCTTATATACCTCAGATTGCCAGAATTGAAGCAGGCACCCATCAGGCAACGGACACCAGCGTCGCGCTCTCCAGCCAGAAAATACCATTTGGCCATCTCAATGGTGCCGATTTCCCAATGATGTTCGCTCAAGGCCCACCCTTTGGTGAAAGCGTTTTGGCACTTTTGCAGATTGTCCTGTATCTGCTGCCGGCTCATTTTACCGAAGTAACAGTCCAGGCGGTAGAATGTCGACTTCCTGAGCATCAGGTTAAGACGCACCTCCTCCTTGCGCCCTGACGGAACCGAGTCGCCGACAACGAACGCAGACTGGCAGTCACCCATAAACTGATCACACTTCAGCAACAGTGATTCCAGCTTGCTTTTGTACTGTTCCCAGACCTGGAAACTCACGACGACGTCACGCTTGAGCGACAGCTCCTCACACTTCATCAGAATTACGTCCAGCAGACGCAGGCGAAAATCATTGGCAAACTTTTCCTCCAGCTCAGGCCAGCGGAAAATATGCTGCAGCAGCCTATCGAGTAAAGCTATGGCCCTGTCAAACCCCAGGTGTTTAGACAGATTGAAGCGAAGATTGAATATACACTGAGCCACGTTTTGCCACAGACTACATAACAGGTCGTCGGCTCTCAGTTCAAGACCTCCCAAAACGTCAAACAACGCCTCACAAATACTGGCAAAGAGGAGGCACTGATTGCGGTCCTTATCCGACTGAGTGGTGACAATATACTGGATCCTCAGCCAGTAGGAAATGGCACGTACGGCTGCTCTGAGGTCGCGCAAAACGCCATGTGGGTTGCTGGCTTTGGATTGCAACCTGCCCACCGAGGCATAGAAGTAAGTTTCCAGAAATTGTCTGCTGACTTGTCGCTGCAGACTCAGGCTCACATCATTGTTGTCAGGCTTTTTTAAAAAAAAGCTTGCGTACGAATACAGTTCGCATCGATGGCGTCTTGACAGCTCCTGCCAGCCCAATCTGTCCAGCCAGCGATTATCCTTCTGACTCATGTCAGTAAGCAGTTCCGTTATTGCAGTGCGTAACTCTACAGGGAAAAGGTTTGTCGCAGCCAGGGCAAATACGAAGCGCTCACTAAGCATTCTGAGAAACCCGGGCACTTTGAACTCAAACAACAAAGATAGAAAAGCAACGTCCGATGACAGCGCAGTCTTGAACATCAATACTTTGAAAGGGCCCGCCAAAAAAACAATATCCTCAACTCGCCTGATGGCTTGCGGCCCCTTTGTCACCAGGCGATGAAAGCGCAGAAAATCATCTTTAGTGAAGTCTATTTGCCACAGCTGAAGATAGTTCTTTAAACAGGTGCCGAAAGAGGCCATGTCTAATTCAGCAAGTCGTGCAAAGCTCTTGATGCATACGGGCCAGTAGGAACCGAGCGTACTGTAGCTCAACAACACGGGGTCCTTACGGCATTTCTGAAGTCGTTGACTTGGGAATATCAACATTCATTCGCCGCCCGACTCCCGCAGCGGGAACGACAGCCCAGTAACGAACGGGGCT
>JAQFVO010000210.1 GCA_027942505.1 Endozoicomonas sp.
CGGTCGTTCAAGGTAGTAGCCAGTGACGGTCTCTCGGCAGTGAGTGGCTCTTACGATTTAATTATCTCTAACCCGCCGTTTCATCAGGGTGTCAGAACCCACTATGAGGTCACTGAACAGTTTCTGACCCAGTCGAGGGCGTTGTTGCGCCCAGGTGGTGAGTTGAGAATTGTGGCCAACAGTTTCCTGCGCTATCAACCTATTATCGAGCAGGCTTACGGTCACTGTCAGACATTGCTGGTGCGTGATGGCTTTTCTGTCTACCGGGCAGTGCGCAAAGGCTGATGGATCACAACGCCAGGTAGTAGGGTGCCATAAGCTGTCGTGTCTGTTCGCTGTAGTGGGGGTGTTGGCTGTATATGGTAAGCAGCTCTTCACGTTGCACTTCAGCTATGGGCTGCTGATGGCTCAGTACTAAGATGTAGCGATGGATCGGGTGGCTCGGTGACGAGCGCAGGCCAATCTGTCGCACCACGGTCAGTGCCTGTTGGGATGCGGCGCGCACAAACAGGGTAGCGGACGTCACTGGCAGGAGAACCCATGCCTCACCATTGTCTTGCAAGTGTTGGGCGATGGCGCTGGCCAGATCGGTGAAGGTCAGGGTATCGGTGTGGCGCGCCAGGTTTCTGCGGGCATCATTGCCTTTAAAGGCTTGCTGGAAAAAAGGCGGATTGGTAATGATGCGGTCAAAGCGCTGGTCGCTGGTAAAGTCCTGGATGGCGCTGTTCACCAGATGCAATCGGCTGGCCCACGGGCTGTTGGTGAAATTGTTCAACGCTTGTTGTGCAGCTTGTTTATCCAGCTCTACCGCAGTAATGATGGCGGTGCTGTTTTGTGCAACCATAAGGCTTAGCAGCCCGGTGCCGGCGCCAATATCGAGCACCTGCCGGATGGGCCGGAGGCTCGATGGCTGGCCCATCAGCGCCCCAAACAGACAGGCGTCAGTGGTCACTTTCATGGCGCACCGGCCCTGATCGATTTTGAACTGTTTGAAGGCAAAGTAACTGTTTCTGGCCATGGGTATTACGTTTTCGACAGACGTTGTTGGGCCAGTACGGCAACAATGATCATGATCAGTCCCGCATAGGTGGCCGGATAGATGGCTTCGCCAAGGATATTGGCAATAAAAATCAGGGACAGGAATGGGCTGAGGTAGCTGATATTGCTGACCATGGCCGTGTTGTCCGCCAGTTTCAGGGCTTTGAGCCAGAGAATGTAGGCAAAGCCCATTTCGACCAGGCCAACGTAGGCCGCCGCAGCCAGACCTTCGGGAGCAACAGGCCAGAAGCTGGAGAACGCTGCGGTGCTGGCAATAACCCAGGGCAGGCCGGATAAAAAGCACAGCAGCAAACCGACCACGGGATCACCGGCCCGGCGGGTATTGAATATCCAGTAGAGCGCCCAGATAAGAGTACTGGCCAAAGCCAGTAGTACGCCTGTTTTGTTAGCTTCACCGGCCAGCGCCTGCAGATTGCCAGGATCCCCGCGAGTACAGATCACCAGCACACCGGCGTAGGCCAGCAGGCAGCAGAGCAGGCTGGCAAAGGAGAGCCTGCGCCCCAGCAAAGGCACTGCCAGCAGCGTCAGCGCCATGGGCCAGCTGTAATTCAGTGCCTGTGCCTGTTGGGCCGGTAGCAAGTCGTAGGCGCCAAATAAGGCAACGTGGTAGAGAAATGGATTGAGCAGGCCCAGCAGCAGGAACAGCTTTGGCGTCTGGCGGAACTGGCTGGCAATCAAACCAGTTTTGCCCTGCATCATCACGATGACGGTGAGCAGAACGGTTGACGTGGTCACAGACCAGAACACCAGCTGCGCTGGGTCAAGGTGTTGCAGGGCGGTCTTGAAGGCGGTGGCGATGGTGGACCACAGCAAGGCGGTGGCCAGAGCATAGCAGCAGGCTTTGGTATTATTGGTCATTAATACTGCTTGGAGGTGTTGGCTAAGGAAGGGTTAATGATGGGCGTTATGGTATCTCATGGCGAATAAAAGAGACAGCAAAAGACCGCTTACCGCTGCCCGCTGCCCGAAAAAGCTGAATCGCTTGTTCTCTTCTTTTGCGGGCAGCGGGGAGCAGGCAGCGTTCTTCACCCCATTTAGCTTTGTGGCAACGCAACCGATAAATCTCAGCATATCTTTGGCGATTGCTTGCTAGTGATTGCCAGTAGCTATTAAATCGGGGTGGTTGCCATGGTGCCTTCTCAGGCCGTTGCTGTTCACGATCTTGCTCAGCGCATGGGTGCCAGCGAGGTGTTGCGCATCTCTGAGCTGGTGGTTAACAGTGGTGAGATTATCTGTATTCGCGGCCGCAATGGCTCGGGAAAAACGGCACTGTTGCGCTTGTTGATGGGGTTGAGCCGACACGATTGTCTTAGCGGTGAGGTGTCGGTGTTGGAGCAGGATATTCGGCGTATTGGCTTGTCAGACCTGGCAAGGCTGCGGGCGGATGCCATTGGCTTCGTCTTTCAGCATTTCCCCCTGGTACCCCATCTCAGTGCGGTCGACAACATTTTATTGCCGTGTTATTTCTCCGCCAGGCGCAAGAGCGAGGCGCAGAAGCGTGCCCAGAGCGTGGCCAATGATGCCTTTCGTCTGATTCGCAAGTTGAGTTTACAAGACCCTTCCCGTTTAGCGAAAAAGGCCTCTGAGTACAGTGCCGGTCAGCAGCAGCGCTTTGCCATTGCCCGGGCGTTAATTGGCAAGCCGTCGCTGGTATTGGCTGATGAACCCGCCTCGGCCATGGATAGCCATGGTAAACGGGCGGTTTATCAGCTGTTGCAGGAGGAGTGCCGGGCCACCGGTGCCACCCTGATCTGTACTACCCATGACGACCCGGCCATTGATGGTGTTAACGGCCTTGATGGGTTTGACCGCTACCTGGATATGGGGGATTTAAACCAGGCCGGGGTGTCGCCATGGTAATCCTGAAGATGATGGGGACAAGTCTTGGTCAGAGGGCAGGGCGGGCAACGTTGTCTGTCCTGGCGCTGGCCTTCAGTTTTGCCCTGCTGCTGGTAATCAGTCATATCCACGAAGCGGTTCGTTCCTATGCCAGACAGGTGTCTTCTGAAGCCGATCTGGTTATCAGTGCACCCACACAGCCCATGCACCTGGTTCTGTACAGCCTTTTTGGTATTGGCACGCCTCCGCCGGTGCTGCCCTGGTCCGTTTATGAAGATATTGCTGCCTTTGCCGAGGTTGAGTGGGCTGCGCCGGTTGCCGCCAATGAGCGTCATGAGGGCCATACCGTAACGGCCAGTACGGGACACTACCTGGATACCTTGCAGCTACAGGCGGTGAATTTTATTGGCCGCACTGAGGTGGGAACGACATTCAGAAATGAGCGGTCAGCATTTATCGGTGCCGACCTTGGGCACCTGTATCATCCCGGTGAAGTGTTGCCCATTGCCAGTGAACTCTCCCCTTCGGCAGATGATGTGCCTGACTCGTCGTTTATTGTTCAGGGTGTGTTAGTGGAGACTGGCACATCGCTGGATAAGAATATTCTGGTTCCCATCGAAGGGCTGCGCACCATCCGCAGGGCTCAGGGCATCTCTTCCGACGTGATCAACTTTATGCTGATAAAACTGCATGACCGGGGCTCACTGGCGGGGGTTCAGCAACGGCTTCAGGAAGCCTATCCAGTGCCGCTGGCGGTGGTCGATCCTATCATCGAGCTGGCCAGACTTGGGTATTATGAGCGGATGCTCAACAAGGTGTTTATGGCAATGAGTTTTATCATTGGTCTGCTCTCGTTATTGATGATCTTTTTCAATCTTGCTGCGGCATTTACCGAGCGTCGCGATGAGGTGGAGTTGTTGCGTATGGTCGGTGCCAGGCCCTGGCAGCTTGCCGGCCTGACGCTGGCGGAGCCGTTGTTGCAAATGGTGCTGGCGTTGTTCAGTGGCAGTGTTCTTTACAAATTGTGCACCCTGTTTCTGGGGAGATGGATTCCCCTGGTCAACCGCATTGACCTGCCGGTGGAGCAGCTGTTCTGGTTGCTGCTACTGTTTTTGCTGGGGTTTGGACTGGCCTGTCTGCCGGCATGGCGTATGTATGGAGTTTCTAAAAAAACCTGAACACATGGGGCGAATCGTGTCATGCAGTAGGTCATTTTTATTTGGGGTAAGTATTGATACGTATCAATGTACGCATTGTCTGAAGTGGCGATAATGGCACCAGAAATAATGCTTTGCCTGTGACAATACTCGTACTGGTAGCCACGCGCAGACTGTGCACAACGATCAAGGGAGGGTGAGAAGAATGAAAACTGCAATGAAAATTGAACGTTATCGGCTCAAGAATGGTCAGGCCGGCTGGCAGGTACAGCTGATGAATGCCAACAATAATCAAAAAACTCGTCGTTTCAGCAGTGCTGACTATGGCGAGAACGCTTTTCAAAAAGCTTTGGACTGGTTGGAGAATAACAGCTACTAAAGTACCTGGCATTAATCTCCATCCTGATCGTACCAAGTGTTGACGGAGTATCGTGCCACCATCTTCCAGTGCTGCCCAAGATGATCAAAGTCATGAGGCACAGCGGCACAAAATACCAATTATGAGTCATCCATCTCGAAGGTGGGTGCCGCAAAAAGCATAAAAACCTTGAACCACGAAGAACACGAAGGCCACTAAGGAAAATAAAAGCTCTTCTTTTCCTTAGTGGCCTTCGTGTTCTTCGTGGTTCCCTTCTTTTCAGAGCCTTTTGCAACACCCTCTTTCGCAGGAATGACGCAGAGTGCGAATATGTCCTCACAGATAGCTATCCCTGCCGGATGAGCTCCGAATAATCCCGGTACGAAATGACGGCACAGAGACTCGACCTTTTGCGACAATCTGGCAGGAGTTGTACCCAGTAATGAATCGTGACTTTTTGCAGTTGACGGCATCGGTAAAATAGGGATAATAAGCCACCACTGGGCCGGTGTGGTGGCCATAGTTAACGGGGTATAGCGCAGTCTGGTAGCGCGCCTGCTTTGGGAGCAGGATGTCGGGAGTTCGAATCTCTCTACCCCGACC
>JAQFVO010000222.1 GCA_027942505.1 Endozoicomonas sp.
GTCGTCGGAGTTGATGCGCTGGTCGTTGTAGTTGATGCATCAGTCGTCAGAGTTGATACGCTGGTCGTTGACGAAAGTGTGCTGATTTTCAAGCCCCCGGCACCAGGGGTTGGCAACGCTGGGCAGACATCTTTTTCCGCATCGTAATAAGGCGGCGCTACGGGCTGGCAGTCTCTCGTCAGCACTCGGCGGTCGGCAAGCTTGCAGGCATCTTCCGGAATTGGCAGGCAGGATTCTTCCGTAGAGTTGTTGCAACAGGGAAGTGACCTGTAATCGTCTCCCACTGAAGAGCTACAAACGAAGGGGGAAGCGCCTCCATTGATGTGCGCCCCGTCATCTGAGGCATACGCTCTGCTGTGCATAACTGTGAGGTTAAGAACGCTCCCTTCACGCAAAATAAGGCCACTCCCAAATCCTGCAACGCTATGACGCCCGGTAGCCCCAACACGGCAATCATAGGCAACGACGCCAACTGCATGGCCTGAGAGCTCGCCTGCCCCGATGCCTGCCCCAGAATATGATTTCGTGGATGTAACATTGCTCCCAAAACAGACCACACCCTCCACCTCGCCTGATGCCGACGCAGCACCCACTGCACCATACGAGCCCCCCCCGGCAGTCCTGATCAGCACCTGTCGCCCAGTGGAATTATAAACCCACCCCAAGTCACTGAGAGATCCCGCACCAACGGCTGCATGAGCTTCCCAACCGGAGGTTTCAACCTTACCAAAAACCATCGTCGTATTTTTTATGCGACCGGACACCCTGCCCCCACCACCAGCAGCATGGGCACCATTACCGAGGGTTCGGAGATTAGAATGGACGAGCAGGGTGTTGGCAATTGTTGTTGCCTCCCCGTTCTCCCCGGCACCACCTGCAGCACAGGAATCATCATTGTTGGTAATCAGGTCAGTCGATGCCAGCACCGTGTTACTAATGTAGGCTCCCAGAATAGCCTTGCCAGCTGCGCCACCGGCATGGGCTTCGGTACCGTGGGTGACAATCTTGCTATCAATCATCACGGTGTTATCTATCATTCCATCAAGCTTCCCGGCACCACCGCCGGCATGAGAGTCATCATGGAACGTCTCAACGCTGGTATTATCCAGCCTGGCATTGTTGATGAGCCCGCCGACGACCCCCGCTACGGCGCCAGCACCCGAGTTTCTTCCTGTGGTTTTTGTCGTGCAATTAAACGTACTGAAACCGTCAATGCGCGAATGATCATAAACGGCACCCGCCCCAATGCCAGCCGGTGCATTTGTACCGTTAGTAACAACAGTGCTGTGTTCAACCACAATATTGCCCAAGGTTGCTCCACCGGTAAGCTTGCAGGCAACCACACCGGCCATCTCCCGGGAAGAAATATCAGCCCGGACAAAACGGACATTGTCAATTCGCCCGGTGTCGTCAAGCCGCTGGACAAAGCAGTGCCTGAGTTGATCAATTGATTGACAACGACCGTCGTATTTACCAACAAATGGGTGGGACGTGTTGCCGATCGGACCGGATAGGTTACCAGCATCGATATCGGCAAACTGGCGATAATGACCGTCCAGCCGATAGGCAGGATCGCGGCCGATTTTGCC
>JAQFVO010000321.1 GCA_027942505.1 Endozoicomonas sp.
GCCACCGTTGATGTCCGGAGTGTGTTCGCTCAGCCACTGCGTCAGCCATAAAAAGCCATGATCGGCCGCCAGCATCAGGGCATCGCGGTTTCTGTTGTCAGCATCACCAGAGCGCTCGCATACCTTCAGGCAGAGCCACACAGCCAGGGATCGATAGCCAGGATGCAGGGCGCACAGCAGCAGGTTGTTGGCCTGTTGGCCATCAAGGTGCCTTGGGCGGATGAGCCATCTGCAGATCGCGTTATGGCCACCCCGTACGGCCAGCATCAGGGCATCGTCGCCATCGATGTCGGGCGTATCTTCAGCCCCCTGGCCAACGCCACTGTGACAGACGCAGATGCCCACAGCTGACCGCCACGCTCAGTGCGCTGGCTTTTCTGTTGTCCCGACGCCCCAGGTCAGCACCTTGCTGGCACAGCCACTGGGTCATGGCCAGGTCGCCGCGACGTGCTGCCATGATCAGGAGGACTCTCTGATCATTCTGAGCGTCAAGTGAGCCACCGTTTTGATAGAGCCACTGTAAGATGTGCCGATGGCCAAGGTGGGCAGCCAGGCTCATGGCGTTGTGGCCGTAGATTTTACAGAAATCCAGAAATTTGTCGGGAAATCCGTCAGGCATGATGCCTCGTGCGGTAAACCACTGAACGGCGCCCAGCTGGCCCAGTCTCACTGCCTGGATCACGGCGTTACGGCCAAGGTAATCCCGCTGGTGAATACTCAACCCCCGTCCCATTAACCATTGAGCCTCAGTAAAATGGCCAGCGCTGGCGGCCAGAATGGCAGCGTTAAAACCGTAAGACACAAGCTTGGTACTTGGGTACTCACTGTCGTATGCCGGGGCTTTGGGAATTTGCTGGCAATCCACGTCTTCAGAGCAAAGCCACTGTAGCAGAGGCAGGGAACCTGCCACTGCCGCCAGTGTCACGGCGTTGTGGTGCTGACAATTGACCTGGTGAATATTGACGCCTTTGCCCGCCAGCCACTGACACCACGGCAGACTCCCCTGCCCGGCCACCAGGGTAAAGGCATTATCGTTGTTGTGGTTGACCTGGTGGATATTAATGCTGAGCCGCTAAGCGTTTGCATCAGTCGAAAAAAGCCCGACTGAGCGGCCAGGGTAAAGGCGTTGTTGCCACTGAAATCAATGTGGTGGATATCGGTGCCTGCGTGACACAACGACAGGGCCAGAGATTCACTACAGGCGGCAGCGAGCGTCAGGACGCTGCTGCCGGCATAGTTAACCAGCCTGATATCAGCGCCATGTTGCACCAGCAGTTTGACGATTTCACCGTGGCCCTGGCGTGCAGCTATCAGCAGAAGGCTATCGCCATTGCGGCTGATTTGGTCGATGCCGGCGGTGTGCTTCTCCAGAAGCCAGGCGAGAAGCTGGTGGTGACCCTGGCGGACTGCCAGGGTAAGGGCGTTGTCTCCGGATTCGTTGGTCTGCTGGCTATCAACGCCAGACTCCTCCAGCCATTGGGCCAGATGCTGGTGACCTGCGTGCACCGCGTGCAAAAACAGGTTGTTGCCATCGGGGTAGACCCGTCTGAGATCGGTATTCTGAGCAGCGAGCCATTGCGCTAACTCCAGATGACCGTTGGCCACAGCCTCCGCCAGTGCGTCTTTGAGCTGGTCGTTGAGATGCGTTACAGAGGCATCGCGGCTGACCAGCCATTGTACGAGGGGCTGATGACCGTAGCGTGCTGCCAGGGTCAGGGCAGTCTGCGCGTAGTAATTTTCGTGGTTGACAGGCTGCGGGTAATGGCGGTTGAACCACTTTATAAACTTCAGATGTCCACCAGCAGCAGCCAGCGTCAGTACGTTATCACCATCGAGATTGATGTGATGA
>JAQFVO010000353.1 GCA_027942505.1 Endozoicomonas sp.
GTGGTCAAAACCCGCTGCGGCCACAGGTATCATTTTAAATGTGCCGACTCCATGCTCCGAAAGAAGCTGCCCGAAGAGCGCTTTTGCGCCATTTGCCGGCAGAAACCGCTGCCATTGGTGCGTGAGTCTGGTGCCTTGCTGTACGAAAAGTCACCCTTATGTGAATCATTGGCCATCCAAGTCTGTCGCGCGGGTGACATCAGCCAGCTTGAGGCATTGATCGCCAAAAACCCGGCTATTGCCAACAAGACATTTCGCAGCAAATCCAATCGCTACACCATGCTTTACCAGGTCAGCTTGCATGGTCATATCGATTGCCTGAACACCTTAATCAAGGCCGGAGCATATGTTGACAGCATGGATACAGATGACAAAGTCTTCCCCTTACACGGCGCTGCCTCTTCCGGCCACCTCGACTGCCTGACAGCCTTGATCAATGCCGGGGCCAACCTGGAGCTTGCTACTGCCTCGCGGCGCTCCACAGCACTTTGTGTTGCCTGCGAAATGGGCAATGCTGGCTGCGTAGAGGCTCTGGTTGCTTTGCGGGCGAATATTGAGGCTACAGAAAGTGATGGCAGCAGACCACTCCATCTCGCTGCCCGAAAAGGTCACCTCGCCTGTCTGCAAACGCTGATCAAGGCTGGGGCAGACGTGAACGCCAGGGTAAATACCGGTGAAACAGCTTTGCTGGAAGCATTTCGGGGAGATCATATCGACTGTGCACTGGCCCTTACCCTGTCTGGAGTGGATGTCACTGCTGGCCTGTATGCTCCCCCCCCTATTATCATTGCCGCAAAGAGCGGGAACTTACCGTGTGTGCAGGAACTGATCACCCGCGGTGCCGACCTTGAGGCCACTGACGAGAGTGGCGCGACAGCGCTGTGCGTTGCTGTCGAGGGAGGACATACTGCCTGCGCGCTACTCCTGATGGAGGCCAGGGCAAACATCCATGTTGTCCTCATGGACGGGGGTACGCTCCTGCATAAGGCAGCCCG
The DNA here is from genome assembly GCA_027942505.1 of Endozoicomonas sp. Classification (GTDB taxonomy): domain Bacteria; phylum Pseudomonadota; class Gammaproteobacteria; order Pseudomonadales; family Endozoicomonadaceae; genus Endozoicomonas. The sequence continues at coordinate 996 of JAQFVO010000353.1, forward strand.
GCTCGGCTATGTTGAGTGTGTGCAGGGCCTGATCGATTCCGGGGCAGATATTCACCATGCCAACGACAAGGGAGCTCTTCCTCTGCACGACGCTGCCATAAAAGGCAGTGTTGAGTGCGTAGAAGTGCTGATCCGCAACGGAGCAAACCCGGATGCCGTTAATTGCTATTTAGAAACGGCACTTTACACTGCCGCCTTTGCCGGGAATACCCGTTGCGTGCAGACTCTGATCAATGCCAAAGTGGATCTTGAAATCCCGTCAATCACCGGTGAAACTGCTCTGTTTACGGCCGTTGAGTACGGTCGTACTGAGTGTGCGCTGGCGCTGATTGAGGCCGGTGCCAATGTTAATGCTCGCCTGACGGCAAATTACATTGGGATCGATGCCCTCTGTATTGGTGCTCAAAATGGTCACACAGAATGTGTTAAGGCTCTGATCAAAGCCGGGGCAGACGTTAACTGTGGCGACAACTGCCTGGGGTATGCTCCCCTCCACTTCGCAGCCAGGACCGGCGATGCTGAGTGCGTAAAAATGCTGATCAAAGCGGGGGCAAACATTGATGCGCTTTCTACCAATTCTGAAAAAAGCACAGCACTTTTCCTTGCCGCCTTCAAAGGCCGACTTGACAACGTGGAGACGTTGATCAAGGCCAGAGCGAACCTCGACATCCCGACAAGCACTGGCGCCACTCCCCTGTTTTCGGCTGTTCAGCATGGACATACTGAGTGTGCGCTGGCACTGATTAAGGCCGGTGCCAATATTCATGTTCGTCTGACGGCGGGGGGATGGATTGGGGCCGATGCGCTTAGTGTTGCCGCTTATGAAGGTCGCACAGAGTGTGTCCGGGCTCTGGCCGCTGCCAAGGCAGACATTAACCGCTCCGACTGGACCCCTCCCCTCTACTTCGCCGTCACGAACAACCACACTGAGTGCGCCAAAATACTGATCAATGCCGGAGCGAACATTGATGCGATTACTCCCGGAGGAGGCACAGTGCTTTACGACGCAGCCATGGCAGGCAATCTGAGCTGTTTGCAGATGTTGATCGATGCCAAAGCGAACCTCGATATCCCGACAGCTGGACTCACTCCTTTGCAGATAGCTGAAAAAAATGGCCATACTGAGTGCGCACGACTACTCAGGGAGGCTGGAGCGGTAATGATCATTTGACCAAAGAGACAAGGAAACTGCTGGACAAGGAATTGATTGTACGGGCACGCCTGGGTGGGTTCCGGTTTGGTTGCAGCCTTTATGCCCTGAGCTGGCAGCCCATTGATGAATGTAGCGGCAAACTGGATTTAGCATCAACCACCACCGCCCCCGGTTGACTGGCTCAAGGAAGAAAAGATGCCCCATGAGCAGAGGGCTTTATTCAACGCCAGGGGCCGACCAAAAAAACCGCAGCTAAAACCACCACCATAAAAAAATGGCTCACCGGTAGTTGGTACTATCTGTACCTGCTACTGGTGCAGTTTTTCCGCAATTGGCTATTACCTGCACTGGCTATTGGTGTTACCTGAACCAGATTCTGGTGCTGATGGTGCCGATTTTGACCTTGTCCTGCACCAGATACTCGTGACCTTTATATCTACCACAGGTACAGGGATAAAAATGGAAGCAAGGCAGTGTCGTCAAACACCCTCACGATTTCGGTCATACAACCGGTTTTGCTTTCGTGCTAGCGTCTGCCGCTATCAAGATTGCAGGCACCCACTTCAGACAGTTTATTGGTCTGGCTTTGCTTGCCCAGCCTGCACTGTCTGTCATCTTGCCTGCCGGTTTGCCGTCGTTTTATCTGGAACCCTTTCTCCATGGATCACAGTACCCACAACAAGCTGGTTTCGTTTATCTGGTCGATTGCTGATGACTGCCTGCAGGATGTCTACGTCCGGGGCAAGTATCTGTTTAATGAGATAGACGAACGATCAAAGGATGGTCTGGAAGAACTCTTGTCAGTTTCCCATATGACAGGGGTAAGTCCTCGTTCGGAAAAGAATGTCACAATGTGCATGGCAGAAGATTACACAGGCTCAAAGACCTGCCAGAAAGATGATTTGGTCATCAATATTATGTGGGCTTGGATGGGAACAATGGGAGTATCTGATCAAGCTGGAATTGTTAGTTCGTCGTACGGAATTTTCAGGCAGAGAGAGACGGGAGCGTTTCATCCTGCGTATCTTGAGCACCTCCTGAAGACTACGGGGTACATTGAGCATTACAACCGGATGTCCACAGGTTTGCACTCTTCACGTCTGAGGTTTTATGCCCATATGTTTTTTGATATGGAGTTGGGTTACCCAGACCGGGCAGAGCAGGAGCGAATAATGTGTCATACCGAAACAAAGTCCACCAAAATCAAAAAAGCCATCACCCTCCACCAGCAACAAATTGAACGACTATAAAAGAGCACAAAGCAACCCTGATCAACAGCGCCGTAACCGGCAAAATCAAAGTGGCCTGAGGGCATCAGGCTGCATCTGGCCGGTAAGGGGTAACGTCCAGTTCTTTTTGCTTCAGGTGCCACAGGTCATAGTCGTTTTGCATCGCCAGCCAGACTCCGGCAGAGGGGTTGTGAAACACCTTTTCCAGCCGGAGTGCCATCTCTGAGGTGATGGCACCTCGACCATTGACCACCTTGGACAGGGTTTTGCGGCTGACGTTCAACAGCTCTGCGGCTTTGGTGATGCTGACACCCAAAGGCTTGAGAATATCTTCTCCCAGTATTTCACCGGGGTGTGGTGGGTTGTGCATGTCCATCAGTGGTAATCCTCGTAGTTTACGATTTCAACACCGGATTCAGTGAGTCGGAAAGTGACGCGCCAGTTACCACTGACAGTGACTGACCAGACTCCCTGCCGCTCGCCTTTCAGGGGGTGGAGCCGAAATCCTGGTACATCCATGTCGGACGGGGTTGTGGCCCGGTTTAACAAAAAGAGAATCCGCCCCAGTTTTCTGGCATGCTGCGCCTGTATTCCCGAGGTTTTACCGGTACGATAGAACCGCTCCAACCCTTTGTGCAGGAAACTGATTATCATAGCTGAAGTGTAACCCCTGAGGTTCCAGTGTCAATTGAGAGACCATTATGGTCAGCCAAACCAACGAGCAGGCACTTGAGGCCGCCATCGAACAGCAGCTTACCGGCACCTTCCTTGAACACAGGGACAGGGTAGCAGAGGGTGTTGCCACCGTTGCGCCGACCCACGGTTACCGGCTGGGTTATGCACAGGATTTTAATGCCCATTACGCTGTGGATAACCAACAGTTCTGGGCATTTCTGCAGGCGACCCAGGGCGATGAACTGGCAAAGCTGCAAAAGTCTGAGGCGGACTGGCAACAGAAAATTCTCGACCGCTACGACCGGCTGGTGAAGAAGTATGGCTTGCTCCATCTGCTCAAGAAAGGGCTGGATGTGGATAACGCCCATTTGACGCTATTCTACCCGGCACCGCTGGCCAGCAGCTCTGAGAAAGTAAAAGCTCGGTTTGTGGCCAATATTTTCAGCACTACCCGACAGGTGCATTATTCTCTGGCCAACCGACTGGACGCCATTGATCAGGTGTTGTTTATTAACGGCCTGCCCTTTGCCACCCTGAAGCTGAAGAACCCGTGGACCGGGCAGACCGCCCGTTACCATGGCCAGAAGCAGTACCGGCAAGATCGAAATACCAGTCAGCCCTTGTTGCAGTTTGGTCGTTGACTGGTGCTTATAGCGGTGGACACCGATGAGGCGTACATGACCACCAAACTGGCCGGTGAGCATACCTGGTTTTTGCCGTTTAACCAGGGGTATGCTCTGGGAGCCGGGAATCCACCCAATCCGAAGGGGCATAAAACGGCCTATTTGTGGCAAGAGGTGTTTCGTCGGGAGAGTGTCGCCAATATTATCCAGCACTTTGTCCGGCTCGATGGCAGCAAGAAAGACAAACTCGCCAGGCGCACGCTGTTTTTCCCCCGCTATCACCAGCTGGATGCTCCATGAAGCAGGCCATTGAGGAAGGGTTTATTCTCGATGTGCTGGCCAATTACACCACCTACAAAAGTTACTACGAGATTCAGAAGTCCATTCAGGATAATCCCCTGTTTGACACCCGCAAGGCACAAAAGAAGCTGAAAGCCTTTGTAGAGCGCCATCAGCAGACCATCAACCTGAAAGCTGAGATTATGCTGGACCACTTTATGGAACAGATGGTTGGCAATAAGAACAAGCTGAAGGGCAAGGCCAAGGGGATGGTGATCACCCAGAATATTTAGGCGGCCATTCGCTATTACCATGCCCTGACCCGGCTGCTGGCGGACCGGGGGCAGCCGTTTAAGGTCTTGATTGCCTTTTCCGGCAGTAAAGCGGTGGGTGGTATTGAGTATTCCGAGCCGGAGGTGAACGGGTTTTCCGAGAGTGATACCCGTGACCGGTTTGATACGGACGACTACCGGCTGCTGGTGGTGGACAACAAGTACCTGACCGGCTTTGACCAGCCCAAGCTGTGCACCATATATGTGGATAAAAAGCTTCAGGGGGTGTTGGCGCTGTCACGTTTGAACCGGGCGGCCCCAAGCTGAACAAGAAGACGGAAGACCTGTTTATTCTGGACTTTTTTAACGAAGTGGAAGATATCAAGGCGGCTTTTGACCCGTTTTATACGGCCACCAGCCTTTCGGCAGCGACGGATGTGAACGTGCTCCACGAACTGAAGGCTGTGCTGGACGAGGTTGGGGTGTATGAGAGGGCGGAGGTGGAACAGTTTGTTGAACGGTATTTTGATAATGCCGATGCCCAGCAGTTAAGCCCGATCATTGATGTGGCGGCGGACCCTTTCAATCGTGAGCTGGAACTGGAAGAGCTGGATAAGGCGGATTTCAAGATCAAGGTCAAACAGTTCGTGAAGATTTACGGCCAGTTGGCGGCCATTATGCCCTTTGAGATCATCTCCTGGGAAAAGCTGTTCTGGTTTTTGAAGTTCCTGATTCCCAAGTTGATTCTGCAAGACCCGAAGGCGGACCAGATTGATGAGCTGCTGAACTCGGTGGATCTGTCCTCCTACGGCCTGCAACGGGTGAAGCTGAACCATGCCATAACCCTGGATGCCAGCGAAACCGAGCTTGCCCCCCAGAACCGGAATTTACGGGGGCCCATAGCAAAAAGGAAGAAAAAGACCCGCTGGACGCTATTATTCGGTCGTTTAATGAGCGATGGTTTCAGGGATGGTCTGCCACGCCGGAAGAACAACGGGTGAAGTTTATGAGTATGGCCAGCAGTATTCGTAACCATCCGGACTTTGCCGCCAAGTACCAGGGGGCCGCTGATCGCCATAACCGGGATTTGGCCTTTAACAAGATTTTTGATGAGGTGATGCTGAATAACCGGCGCAATGAGTTGGAGCTGTATCGGCTGCTGGCCACGGATGCGGCGTTTAAGGCGGCGATGCAGCAGAGTTTGCGGGAGATGTTGGATGGTCCTGCGCAACTTTCAGGGAAGGCTGCCCAATGATAGTCTGCTTAGAATCCATCAGCGTGAAGGTAGGCTTGTGACAAAGACTGTATTGATTACTGATTTGGACAATACACTGTTTGACTGGTTTGGCGTCTGGTATGCCTGTAATTCGGCAATGCTGTCCAAGGTATGTGCAATTTCTGGTCTGGACAACAGTGTGATTTTGCCGGAGATAAAAGCTGTGCATCAGCGCCATGGGACTGCTGAGTATGCCTTTTTACTACAGGAGCTGCCATCTCTCCATAATTTATACGGGACACCAGAGCGCATCATGGAGGTGATGGATGAGGCCGTCCATGCATTTAATAGTGAGCGGAAAAGGCGGCTCAAACTGTACCCGACGGTTTTAGATACCCTGAATAGCCTCAAAGATCAGGGTGTGTTGGTTATTGCTTACACAGAATCAAAGTCATTCTACACTGCCTGCCGCATCAAAAAGCTGGGACTTGACCGGTTAATCGATTTTTTATACTCACCTCCTGACCATGAGGTGCCTGATGGGTTTATCGGGACCAAGTTTGATTTTGAGTTGACAGTACATTGTCATACGCCAGAGGGTGAAATTAAACCTAACCCGACATTGCTGTTGGATATTATCAACGACGTAGGTGCTACCCCTGAAGAATGTGTCTACATCGGTGACAGTGAGATGAAAAACATCGAGATGGCCCAACAGGCCGGTGTATCCGATGTCCTGGCAAAATATGGTGCAGAGCACTTTGACACTAATCCATCAGGATATGAACTACTGAGAGCAGTTACGCATTGGACGGACGCAGATGTAGAGCGGGAAAAAGCCATTAAGCAAAATTATCATGGTATTCCCGCTTCCTTTACTGTTGACCGCTTTTCTGAGTTGATGGACATATTTGAATTTTCACCATTTCAAGGAGTGCGCTTGTGAGCGATAACGGTTTATCTTCAGCCACTTGCAGTGAGCCGGTGGTTACTGAAAAGCATCCATTAAAAAAAACCAAGCGAGAAATACCAGCTACTGAGCGGGAAAATAATGTAGAACTTGAAAAGCTAAAGCTGAACGTTGAAGTGTGGAAGAAGATTGTTGATGTTCAACAGCACTTCAATGATCTGGAGATGAAAGTCAGGAATTTTGGCCTTCTAGTTGTGTCTGCCTTTATCAGTGCGGTGGGTGTCAGCCTGAAGTCTCCGTATGATGCAGTGCTTTTTGGTCATCCAATTCCGGTAGCGGCTATTTTAGCTATTGGTGCCTGGTTTATTTGGATGCTGGTATTTTTTGTTGATGTTTTCTGGTATCACCCGCTGCTAAAAGGAGCCGTGGCCAAAGGTACCAAAATGGAAGAACAGCTTGAACATGAGCTGCCCAACATCAACCTGACGGTAAAAATTGGTGAAGAAAGCGCCACGGATATTTTGTTTTTTAAAAAGGTCAGAAGTACTGCTAAAGCCAAGTTCTTTTACTGGGGTATCAGTGCTGTCTTAGGCATTTTGGCTGTTTCGCTACTTTTTTTTACTGACGATCGGAATTTATCTCAGCCGTTGGCTGCTGGAAATATTGTTGATATGCCAGTGAGTAGTGAAAATAAGAATAGTTCGGTGGAAGTCGAAGCTATTGTTCCCAAATAGCAGAAGGGTTGGGGAATGCTCAGATTTGAGTGTACCGGTTTTGATGCGAGTCAGGGGGGGATCGGTTTTTGGCTAATTTATCTGAACTTATACATTCCCCTCAAAATCCCAGCTTTCGGCAAAGGCTTCGCACTCCTGGCTGGCTCCCCTGTTCAGTAATCATTCTCTAAAACGGCTATTCAAGCATCAAAAGCCAAGTATTCAGCCATGCTTGAATTCTCCTTAGCTGATTGTGTTTCGGGTCAGTGCAGCACTCCCTTCAGCCTTGTTCAAGTCACTTTGGCCAAGCAGGAGTTCATTGGCCTAAAATCGCAGGCAGGCCAACCACTACCGTGATCTGCGGGAACGTGCTCGGAATCGAGGGCAGGAGCTGGTGGCCACTATTGCCAGGATGAAAAAGGAGCATAACGCTAAAGTCGATCAACTCAAGAAGAAAATCAAAGAATGCGATTCTCAACTGGGTCATATCAAACACATGATCTTTGGTCGTTCTACGGAAAAGATAAGTCGCTCCGCTCCCGGCCCCAAAAAACAGAGCAAAAACACTACATGACAACCGACAACTCGTAAACGTGGTCAGCAGCCGGGCACACCGAGTCATGGCCGGAGAAAACATGAGAACCTGCCGGTAGTTGACCTGCCCGATGACGAGAAATGCTGCACCATTTGTCACTTACCCTTCGCCCCGTTTCCAGACTGTGATTGTTGTGATGTTATCGAAATTGAGGTCAAGTCCCACAAAAAACGCGTTACCACCGAAAACAATATCGCAAGACCTGCCTGTGCCCGGAAACGTCCGCAATTATGACTGCCCGACCGCCAGCACGGCTGATTAACAGAGGAACACTGGGAGTTTCTGTCCGGGTCGATCTCATAATCAACAAGTATTCCTTTGGTATTCCGGTTAACAGACAGCTTCAGTCGTACAAACAGCACGGTCTTGATCTGGCTGCTGGAACAATTACCATGTTTTCGGGAAAAGCCTCGCCTGCGCGGCACGGCCCAGTCGATGAGGGTAACTTTGTACTGCTGGTCAGCTGCCGTTGTTGGGTTTAACGAATAGTTACTGTTTCGCGCAGTATGGCAATGGCTGGAATTGCGCGGTATTTAATCACTCTGGAAGCGGGAGGACTGCAAGATTCAAGTATAAATACCTCTTCAATCCTGATGTGGGCGCGGTATGTTAACCGACAGTTCAATAGACAGGGCTCTGGTCGTATGGCCGCAGATATGCAACTACCTTGTGATGATGAGTTGGCATCACCGCACAGGCGTGCTTTTTTTCGCCGCTTTGCCCCTGACTCGCAGCAGATCGTCCCGGAGAGTGTTTACCCGCGTCCACCCTGGGCGCTGTCCAGTAAACTGTTTCTGGCGCTGTGTACCCAGTGTGACCGGTGTATTGACCAGTGCCCGATGCGGGTGCTGGGCAAGTCTGATGAAACCTCGGAAATACTGGTCGGTCGACCAATATTAGACCTCGCCCATGGTCGTTGTAATTTTTGCGGTCAGTGTGTGGATAACTGCCCCACCGGGGCGCTGAGTCGTGAGCAGGGGGTCAAAAAACAGGTTGCGCCCCAGCTTGTCAGCAGTTGCCAGCTTGAACTGGATATGTACTGCCATTTCTGTCAGGAGGCGTGCCCGGAGCTGGCCATTGAGTACGTTGATAAAAAACCGGTCATTAACAGTGATCGCTGCACAGGTTGTGGTGAGTGTGCCCTGGACTGCTATAGCAGGGTATTAGTCATGACCAAAGCGTGAACGCCTACGCGGTTTCTTCCTGAGTCAACCATGGTGTTGTCGTGTCTGACGCAATCGCAGGCATCTCGCAGCGAGGCAGTGAAATAATAAATCGCGTCCCCCTGTGAGTGGTCGGGTTGAGGGGGCTGACTACATTAATGGTGCCGGCGTGCTCCTCGATGATATTCCACGTCAGCGCCAAGCCAAGCCCCGTACCGGCCTCCTTGGTGGTGAAAAAGGGGTCAAACATTTTTTCCTGCACAGGCCCGGGGATACCATGCCCCTGGTCTTCAACGTATACAGTGACTGTGTGCCGGTTGGCCAATGTCCTGACGCACACGACACTGGTTTTGGTGTGATCATCACTCTCTGAGGCATCGGCAGCATTTTTCAGCAAATTGGTAAACACTTGTTGCAGTTTTTGGCCATCGCCACTGACAAAAAGATCAGCGGCGCATGAGTTGCGAAAGACAATATTGCTGTTCTTGTGGCTGAGCTCCAGAAGCGTGATGGCCTCCTGAATGATGGTGTGGATCTGCACCGGCTCTGCGTTGGGTAAGTGATCCTGACGCTGCAAGGAGCTTCCGGCTCGGGCGTATGAAACCAGGCTCTGGACAATACGACTCACCCGATCGGTTTGCTCGCGTATTTGCCGGGCATGGTTACGGATTTGCGGATCGGTGACGCAGCTGCTCAACTCCCGGGCGAGCATTTCTATGCCCATGATCGGATTACCAATTTCATGGGCGACACTTGCCGCCAGTTGACCGATCGATGCCAGCCGTTCGCTGTGAAAAAGCTGCTCTTCCAGCAGTCGGGTTTCAGTTTGATCTTCAAGCAGAATGAACTGGCTGTTGCCGCCGATCTGTATAGACGCTTTGTGCAGGCTAAAGTAATGTGCTGTTTCCGCTACCTCCACCATGTGCCTGTTCAGGTGTTGCTCCGGGCGCTGGAGAAAATCCCCGAGAATCTTGTTCCATGGCGCAGCAATCGTTGACAGCGGTCGACCAATAGCATCGCTGGCGGCGATGCCCGTCAGCTCGGTCATGGTCTGGTTCCAGAGCATCACCTCATGGCTAATGCTGTGAATGGCACAGGCGGCCATGGGCAGAGTGTTCAGAATGTCTCGTTGATAACGTCTGAGGCTACGTTCGCTCGACGCAGTGGTAAGCCTGCCGCAATAGACGGCCAGTCTGGACAGGTTGCTCTCAATACAATCGCGCAAACGTCTTAATGAGTGCGATTGGCGATCGTCAGTAGTCATAAAACCCTTGCCAAGTTTTGTGATCAAACAGTGACATTCATTGTCATAAATTGAAGCCGCAAAGAAAAGCAGAGATGACGGTGGTCGAGCAATGGACTCCATTGGCGTTAAAAATAAAATCCCTGCAAACCGTCTCGCCGTTGATGGTGTTGGTCACAGGCACTTTCAGGAGGACCAAAGAGCCGGTTTTTTCTGGCGTACTGTTGCCGGTTTTAACCAGCGTGGCCGTTTTTTGTTCGGTCAACATCAAGCGCAGTCACCTTCCAAGTCGTTAAAAAACCGTCGTGTATTTGTTTTGCCGAATACAGTTCGTGTGTTCCTGCTCGGCCCTTTGCGCCGCAGGTATAATTCCTGCCTGGTTTGTCAACGGCGGTTCTCATTACCCCGCAAGCCTGCACTGACTGTTCCGGCACCATCGCAGACGTGGCTGGTGGCTAAGGGTCAGCGGTTACCGTGGCAATCGGGGGTAGGCGCGCTTATTGGCGGCAAAGTCATCATTGCCGAGCGGCACTCGGTTTTCTGCCAGTTATTGTTTGATTATTACGCGGCTGCGCACGCTGAGGGTGAAGCGTATCGCGGCTCGCCCTGGTCTGAAACCCATGGCGATTGCACCGGGCCATACCAAGCCCACAAGACCTGGCAACCGGACAATAATTGTGAACTGTTCCACACCAACCATCTCTTCAGTTCAACGCCAGAACCGTGCCTTGTGTTGTTCAGCAAATCGCGGTTCGGCTTCTGGCATATCAAGGTGCTGGCGGCATTGCTGCTGTTGTTTATCCTGGTTGCAGGTCTTGATGCACTCACCGGCATTCAGGGTTATATCTCTGTGCATATGGTGTCGGCTACCGGCCTGTTGTCCGGGTTGATCGTAGGCCTTGCTGTGATCGCGCTGGTCCTTCTGGTGATGTGCATGCTGCGACAGTAGCGGTTTTTCTTTTTGCCACGGAGACACGGAGGAAAAGATTTTTTTCTTTACTCCGTGGCAAATCTTCATTTGCTGGATTACATCGAAATGTGGGCGTTATTTAGGGTCAATTCCATAGCAACAAACCGAAAACCTCAGCCGGTGAGTTCTGTGGTGATCTGGCAAAGATGACTATTTCCTTTTTGCCGCAAGCGACTCATAATTCGCCGAATTTAACTCCTGACCTGTAGACCTGTTAATGCTGCTCTATATTCTTGACCTTTTTGGAACGGCGGTGTTTGCCATCAGTGGTGTCTGGGTGGCCTGTCGTAAAGACATGGACCTTTTTGGTGCCCTGGTTCTTGCTTTTGTCACAGCGGTTGGTGGTGGCACGATCCGTGATGTTCTGCTGTCGGCCACACCGGTATTCTGGATCAAGGACACACTTTACCTGCTGGTCATTCTGGCCACGGTCATGGTGGCCATCGTGGGTCGCAAGTGGCATGAACGCAGCAAGTGGATTATGCAGGTTTCGGACGCCCTGGGTCTGGCCGTTTTTGTGGTGATTGGCGTCACCAAATCGCTCGCTTTTGGTGTCGAACCAATGGTAGCCATCATGATGGGCGTACTGACCGGCTGCGGCGGCGGTGCCATTCGGGACCTGCTCGCAGGAGAGGTGCCGATGGTGTTGCGTAAAGAGATCTACGCCTCAGCGGCCATGGTCGGTGGCGCGGTACTGGTGTTTCTCGAGCCGCTGATTCAGAACATCGATATAACCTCAGTGATCGCGGCCACGGTGGTGCTGGTGTTGCGTCTGCTGGCGCTGTATAAGGATCTGTCGCTGCCCAGTTTCAGCTTGCCGAAATA
>JAQFVO010000500.1 GCA_027942505.1 Endozoicomonas sp.
CGGCGGGCAGCGTCTACCGATTTGGCGCATAAGTTTGTAAAACAGACTTGATCGTCTCACTGTTGGCTTTCAAAGAGCCGCCCAGATAGGCAAATTCCAACAACGACTGGTCAGGCTCCCAACCTTGAGAGAGACGGTAAATAACACCTACCACACCACCGCGTTGTGTACCCCCGACACAGTGAATATAGGCCGGGGCGGAACTTGTATTCAACTGTTCAGCAATGTGCTGGACGTCTTGTTGGCTGAGGTTGGCATTCTTGTCAAATGACAGATCGACCACTTTAATGCCCTGGCTTTCCAGCCACTGACGCTCTTTATCCAGCGACGTGATGGCAAAGACGGTTTTTATCCCGAGATCGGCCAGACTCCGGGCGCCATCAGCGTTCTCTAGTTCGCCTCCGCGATAGAAATGGTCATCGTAACGAATCAGCCAGTTTTTCAGGCCGTCTTTCTTGCCAAGTACCTCATAACTCTGATGGTTCCAGTCATCGGCACCGGGCGGCAGAACACCCCGATAGCCCGACTCGTAGGATGTAACGCTGTCCCAGTCACAGGCTTCTCCAGCCCGGGCGCCTTGTGAGCCGATATTCAGCGCCAGAAAAAACAGAAGGACTAATCGTAATTGGTAAAGTCTGACTACAAACACTGCGTTAACCTCAATCACTGGTTGATAAGGGCGCAGGTAAGGCTAGCATAGCGCAGGGGGTTTGCCAGTGAGTACCAACTGGCAAAAATTTTTACACGTCAAATTCTATGTATTCGTTGGAAATACTCTTCCTTTGTCTTGTTTTCAGGTGTAATCACTTTGGCCAAATTTGCGGCGCAAGCCTCGCCTGCGCGGCCCGGCCCAGTCGGGCTGTCTCTTAATCACAAGTCGTAAATCCGTTCTTGCGCAGTCCATGTGTGGGATGACAAGGGGGAGGGGATGATCACTCTTACCGCTATCATGGTGTACAGGGATTGTACGGAACCGGCAGAGATAGCCATCGGGCATTCACCTCCGGTGGATCCCGTACGGTCCATGCACCAGATGACAGAGAGTGGGCTCTTTCACTGCTGTCGAGGGTGTTGCAAAAAGCATAAAAGCCTTGAACCACGAAGAACACGAAGGCCACTAAGGAAAAGAAAAGCTCTTCTTCGTGCTCTTCGTGGTTCCCTTCTTTTCAGGGGCTTTTGCGACACACTCTGTCATTGGATTACGCGGCCCCGTCGGGTTCACTTCCCTGTTCCAATATTTGTGACCAAGAGACAGCCTGCGCGGCCTCGGCGGCCCCGCCCGGCCCGATAGGGCGTGAAGTGTCAGGACCTCTTGCCAATCCCGAGATAGGGCAGATGTTTTCCGCCAACCTCATCGGCCAGTTTGTTGACGGCGTCAACACTCGTCAAACTCATCTTGTGACGAATGTACAGCAGATCGGCAAAGTGCTGCCAACTTTTGATTCTACCGCCATCCTTGACCAGATAGCCGAGTACTGACGTCGGCCCGGCGTAGTCCTCAAACCTCAGGCCACTGTGTTTCATGACATTGACAATGT
>JAQFVO010000505.1 GCA_027942505.1 Endozoicomonas sp.
GAAGCAGAGTAATCCTCAATATCATCATAAGGATATGAAGGTTTATTTATTGCATCGATATCACTGGCAGCTGTAGAAGCTATAGTCTCTGAATTACGACAATTGCCTTCGGTACAGTTATCATCACGATCCAGCTGACCAGCAACGCGGAGATCTTGTGTGGCTGGTTCACACCACATGAATGGTCGAGTAGGTGGGTTTATGGCATGAATATCACCAAGGGTATCGAAATACATTTCAAATGAGTCTGGAACATTGTCTGGGTCATTCAGAAAATCTTCCAATCCTTCCGGAAGTTTTTCAAATAATTTAATAAAAGTTGATAACAGAATCTTGATGGAGTGCAAAACAAAAGGCTTGAATGTCTCCCTGTCCATTTTAAAAGGATGTTTAAGTCTTAAACTTTGCATTCCGTAACGATAAACAATATTCAATTGTTGTCCATCTGGCTTTATTTCAGCTGAATCCTCAGGGTTGCTGCAATAAATCCAGGGAACCCCTTTGAATCCCAAAGCAATAGTCACATCAGGGCGGTCGTGGAATGAGAATGTCATTGGGGCACCAAAATAAGGAATTTGCCGTTCCAGCTCACTTTTTTTAATTTTGCAGACAAATTCACTACCATTCCATTGAGGTTTGTACAACGGAGTCGAACCTTCAAAAATATGTGCAAGTGATTGCTGGATCTCCTCTCTGTTAGAAAACGGTTTAGCCATGAGGAGCTCTACGCAGTCATTGTGATAGAGGGGACATGTCTTTGATAAAATGGTCGGTAGAGCACTGATTTTTCGCTCACGCACGTATTTTGCATGTACATGTTCACACAGACTACATCTGGGGCCCAGTTTCAAGTTGGCCAATGACTCTAGTATAAAATCTAACGAGCTGACTGAACAATGCCCCATCCTTTGGGCATTATGAGATTGCTCCCGGGCAGCCTGTGGCTGGGCATGTGCAGAGGGTATTACTTTTGGGCTACCAACATTCATTAATTTTCACTCTAACTTATTTTTGGAAAACTACTACAGATGGCTTTTTGAACCACCACGCATCAGTGCATTTATTACTCCACTCATACAGATTGTGTATCTCAGCCTTTCAAAATAGACAAAACCTGAAGATTCACAATAACAACAACGTTAGTGATTATTTAGTAACATTTAGAACCATAAACGAGTCAAAAACAGCACCCGAGATCTCAGAGCATACTTTAATCAAGAACAAGATCGAAACTTACCTCGGCGCACTGAATGAGCTTCGCCATGACTGACTTTCAACTTACTGATCATTATTATTACGGCTAACTAGAAAGCTATTTTGGCCCCACGCCACCCAACATGCCCGCAAATCATGTTTTCAGGCAGTCACTAAGTTCTCAAACTGAATTGCAGGCCTGCCTGGTCAGGAACAGGCCGAGGTTATAAACCAGCAACATGCCAGAGATAGCAGCAACTCAAGCACTAAGCTCATCTTGAATAGCCACAGAAAACCTTCTCACATTAACATCGTGGACTGAAAAAGATGAGTATTGCAGATAACTGTTGAAACTTTTTAGTGAAAATGAAGTCAAATTGATCTAAGAAATAAAATATTTCATTCTCACATAGGGACATAAAATTATGACAACAGTAGCTTCTAAAGTCTGTCACCATTGTTGCAATCCTGATCACCTTGGCACCTGTTTTGGTGTGGCCTCAGGCTCTGGTGCACTCTGTAGCTTTCTTGGTTCGGTTACCGCCTGTTTTGTAAAACCGACTTTGACCGGAGTTTTGTCCGGTGTTCTCGGAGGTGGAGCAATAGGAGCCTTTGCAGG
>JAQFVO010000605.1 GCA_027942505.1 Endozoicomonas sp.
CAGAACCACCGGCGTAATCCGCAGCTTAAGATAGAAGGCATTGCCAGTATCACAAGGAAAACAAGGAAAAGATTATTGTGAAAATCCAACCCGATCGGGCGGCAGGCATGTCTGTATTGATTTTTACTAGACGAATGTCGTACGACATACCAGTCAGATAGCCACTAACACAGACGGCACTCCGAGTCTCACAAGGGGAAAGAGTTTCTTCTCAAACCGGCCCGTGCAGAAATAACACCCAGGAGAACCCGCTGAGCGCAAAAGCACAAAGAGTTCAGCTTTTTCGGGCAGCGGGAAGCGGGAAGCGGGAAGCGTTCTAACGCCGGCTGATCGCCGCACGATAGAGTGGTTTCACTTTGGCAATATTGGCCCTGAGTCCGTTAATTCGTGTGTCGTGGGCCGGGTGTGTACTCAGAAATTCTGGCAGGCCCTGGCTGGACTGGGCAGACATTTTTTGCCATAAACTGACTGCCGCCTCAGGGTTGTAACCGGCCCTGGCCATCAGCTCCAGCCCGATCAGGTCAGCCTCTGCTTCGTTGGTGCGGCTGTTGGGCAGCGTCAGGGCGTAGTTGACTACGGTACTGCCAACGTCGAGCAGGTCCTGGTCTACGCCAAACAAGATGCCCAGTGCGTCGTGCCCCAGTTGCAGGGCATAAGCTTGCGACATCGCCTCGCGCCCGTGCTCGCGCAATGCATGCGCTATTTCATGTCCCATGATGGCAGCGATCTCGTCGTTGGTCAGCGCCAGCGTGTGGATAATGCCGCTATAAAACATGATCTTGCCGCCGGGCATACAGTAAGCATTAAGCTGAGGGTCGTCGATCAGATTGACTTCCCATGACCATTGGCGGGCATCCTGGCGAAACACGCCAACCTGAAGAATCAGCCGGCTGGCAATCTGCCGCAGTCGTTTTACCTCGTACGGGCGGCGGTTCAGCCGCCGCTCACCATGGGCCTGCTTCAGCGCTTCCACGTACGCCTTACTGGCCATTTTATGCACCTGACTTTGCGACAGCAGAGAGAACATCTTCTGCTCACGGTTAACGCCAATGGCACCTTCATCGGTAGTTGATACGCTCTCGCATCCAGCTAACAAAACCCCGAGGCTGATCCCCAAAACCTGTAACCATTTTTTTATCATCTGTCGTCCGCTCGTACATGGCTGATCTATGCATCCATTGTCTTGGGTCAATCCTTTACAGTGCAAGTGGAGGGCAGCATTTCCCATTCCGTCAAGTCATCAATCGGATGTCATCGAGTATTTTTGATCAATTGATCACTGCACGGCTACACACTCTGACAGCACAGATTACCCGCAAAATCAGATTGTTAATATAACCAGCCAACCAGTTAGAAATTAATACAAAGGCAAATGTTAAGTAATTAACTGAGGCACAAAATCGTGACTACGCTTTTACCACCTCGCACGGAAATACCCTTGATTAAAAACTCAACGATCAGCCTGGAGTTATTTCATGATTACCACCCACAATCTGGGATTCCCCCGGATAGGTGCCCACAGAGAGCTGAAAAAGGCACTGGAGCTCTACTGGAGCGAAGGTCTCTCCCAGTCAGCACTTCTTGAAGAGGGCCAACGTCTGCGCCAACTGCACTGGCAACTGCAACAGGAAGCAGGGCTAAACCTGATTCCCACCGGCGATTTCGCCTGGTACGACCAGATGCTGAACCACTCCCTGATGCTTGGTGCCGTCCCGCAGCGCTTCGGCGTTGCCGACCCCGCCGATATTGATACGCTGTTCCGGATGGCCCGGGGTCGGGCACCAAGCGGTCAACCTGCCGCCGCCTGCGAGATGACTAAATGGTTTGATACCAATTACCACTATATTGTTCCCGAACTGACCAAAGGTCAGCAGTTTCAACTGGCCAACACCGCTGTTATTGATGAAACCGCTGAAGCCCTTGCCCAGGGTTTCAAAGTCAAGCCGGTACTCATTGGTCCCTTAACCTGGCTCTGGCTGAGTAAAGTGAAAGGCGAAGAGTTCGACCGGCTGGAACTGCTTGATGATGTCGTTGAGGTTTATGCCGAGGTTCTGACCCGACTGGGAGAGATGCTGGCTGAAAATCACCTGGAGTGGGTGCAGATTGATGAGCCAATTCTGACGCTGGACTTGCCCCACGCCTGGCAACAGGCCTTTGAGTCGGTCTACCACCGTCTGCACAGCTGTCCGGTGAAAATTTTACTGGCCAGTTACTTTGGTGAACTCAATGGCACCACCACGACAGTGGTCAATTTGCCGGTGGCTGGTATTCATATCGATATGATTCGCGCTCCGGATCTGCTGCCAGCGCTGCTCGATCGCCTTCCGGCTTACAAGGTGCTGTCGGCCGGCGTGGTCAATGGGCGCAATGTCTGGCGTTGTGACCTGCAAAGCACCCTGAACCAGCTCAAAGAGGCTGAGGAACGACTGGGTGATCGCCTGTGGATTGCCCCGAGTTGCTCCCTGCTCCATGTGCCGGTGGATCTGGATAACGAAACGACGCTGGACCCACAACTGAAATCCTGGTTTGCCTTCGCCCGACAAAAGTGCCGGGAGGTGGCTGTGATCGGCCGGGCTCTGACTGGTGGACAACAAGCCAAAGAACCAGACGTCATCAACCTTATCGAGCAGTCAGAACAGGTCGTTGCCGACCGGCAACAGTCTGAGCGTGTCCATAATAACCGGGTGCAACAACGAGTGGACGACCTGGCGACTGACCCTCATATTGATCAACGTCAGTCGCCGTACACAGTGCGAGCCGAACAGCAACACGCCAAACTGCAACAACCCCACTTCCCCACCACGACGATTGGCTCTTTTCCGCAGACCCCGGAGATTCGGCAAAAACGCTTGCAGTTTCGTCAGGGCCAGCTCGATGAACCTTCCTATATTGCCGCTATGCAAGATGAGATCCGCGCCACCATTAAACGACAAGAGGCGCTTGGTCTTGATGTCCTGGTGCATGGCGAGGCTGAACGTAATGACATGGTCGAATACTTTGGCCAGCAGCTGGAGGGTTTTGCCTTTACCACCAATGGCTGGGTGCAGAGTTATGGCAGCCGCTGTGTAAAACCGCCCATTATTATTGGCGATATCGACCGCCCGGCACCGATGACCGTCTCCTGGAGTCGTTTTGCCCAGGACCAAACCAGTCAGCCGGTTAAAGGCATGCTGACCGGGCCGGTCACTATACTGTGCTGGTCATTCCCCCGGGAGGATGTCAGCCGGGAAACCTCCTGCCTGCAACTGGCGCTGGCGCTGCGTGATGAGGTGTTGGACCTGGAAAAAGCCGGTATCGGCATTATTCAGATCGACGAACCGGCCATTCGTGAAGGCCTGCCACTGCGTCAGGCTGACTGGCCAGATTATCTGGAGTGGGCGGTGAAAAGCTTTCGCATCACTGCTGCCGGGGTTAAGGATGAGACTCAGATTCACACCCATATGTGCTACAGCGAGTTTAACGACATCATTGAGTACATTGCCGCCATGGATGCGGATGTCATCACCATCGAAACCTCCCGGTCTGACATGGAGTTGCTTGATGCTTTTGAAGCGTTCGAGTATCCCAACGAAATTGGGCCGGGTGTATACGACATTCACTCGCCCAATGTGCCGAGCATTGAGTGGATTGAAACATTGATGACCCGGGCAGCGGAGAAAATCCCGCAGCAGCGGCTTTGGGTTAATCCGGACTGTGGTCTGAAAACCCGGGATTGGCCGGAGGTTGAGGCGGCACTGAGTAATATGGTGGCAGCGGCCAGGGCGTTGCGGGTCAGGGTTCAGGGCTGACACTCCCGGTTTGCGAGGTTGTCGCAAAAGTCCCTGAAAAGAAGGGAACCACAAAGGCACAAAGTACACAAAGGAAAAAAAGCTCTTCTTTGTGCCTTTGTGCCTTTGTGGTTCAAGGCTTTTATGCTTTTTGCGACACCCTCTTTGCCCGGGAGACATCCACTGCTTCGACTGGCATCACTCCTTGTTTTCAATCACATCGTGGGTAAAGTCAGTACGCCAGAACTTATAGCCCTGAACGGTTGCCTGGGCAGCGGCTCCCCAGATGGCAGACTGATAAATCCTTACACCATCAACGTCCACTGACGTGTTGGCTGCCACTTGGCCGCCTTCATCTTTATGACGGGCACTGGCGTCGGCCTTAGCTCCGGCATCCCACCCATGTTCAACAAACCGCTGCAGGGCCGCATTGGTCTGGAACACGTAAAGCAGTGCGATCTTTTTGAAACCTATGCCCACGCCGGCTCCGAGAGAAGCAAACCGGTAGTAGTCCACCTTGCCACCTTTGTGGAGGGTACAAATGCCACCGCCGGATGCTGCGGCAAACAGATAGTTGTCGCTGCCGGTACATACCAGGTAGCCTTTGCTTCTGGCTACGGCGGATCTGGCTCCGGGGTAATCGCTATAGATCTCTGCCAACGCCGCCGCTGTCTCTTTGCGGGCATTGGCTTTTTTGGCTTCAGGGGTCGAGCCTGTGGCACAGGCAGTGAGGGCGATGGCTGCCATCAACAGGGAAAGTTTTTTCATCATTCAGGTTTGACAGGGCTGAAAGGAGGAGGGATTCTACTGCATCATAATGCAGCTGTCTAACAGGTGTGGTTCCGACATAAGACGATCGATCAATAACTGAAAGAATTAGACGAAAAAGGTTGTGCTCCCGGTATGCCCGGGAGCCGGCTAAGGAATGGACTACTCAAAGAAGCTGACAACACCGAAGTCGACAATGCGACCACCTTCTTTCTTGTCGCGATAAGCTACTTCCAGGCTGAACATGGAGTTGATGCGGTAGCTGATTCTCGGTTCAACATACCAGTCGTCGTTACTCCATTTGCCATCATTGTCGCGCTCTGTATTGGTGATACCCTTGCCAAACTTGAAGTCAAATGCCAGTTTTTCCATGGGAATCAACGTCAGATAAATAGCAGCCTCAGAACCAAGATCCAAGTGATCAGGCTTTTCAAATTCCACCAGTGCCCGGGCCTGAACATACTGATTGAAGTCATAGCGCACTCGGGGTGTTACGCGAATTGAACGGTCGCGCCGTGTTCCTGAGTCATCTCTGGACATTTCCTGATAGTTGTAAACGGCTTTTAGTTCGTAGAACAGTTGATCGTTAAAAGACATCCCATAGCTCAGGCCGATATCAGCAATTTTCCGATCGCCGTCAATAACATCTCCTTCCTCGACGGATTCACCGTTGCCAAAGCTATAGCGAGCAATGAGACCGAGTTGATCATTAACCGCGTAGCGACCATCAATTTCAAAGCCTGCCATTTCATCGTCAGGTGAGGTTTCGGTAATTCTGTTAACGCGCAAATAATGGGGAGTCTGATCAATATCGCTGTCATAGGTCCACATAACATCAGCGGCAGCCTGAAAAGACAACAATGGCAGAGCAAATACGATCGGTAACGCTTTTGTGATTTTGGTAAACATCCTGTTTCCTCTTTTTGTGGCTTAATAACTGAAGGTAATAATCAGCCTAGCCAATCATCATGTTCGTGCAGAAACAGGCTTGTTTTGTGCTTTATTTCGTTTTTATTACTGATAGTTGAGTTATTTTTTTGTCAGGGATGTGCCAGAAAGCAATTTTCGTCTGTTTTTCTGGCACAAATCGATCAGGGCAGCATGGGTGGTGAGTTTATCCAGAAATAGACCGACCAGCTATCTCTGAACAATCCGGTTGTTTTTTGTGCTCTGAGGGTACCCCGTACCTGATCAGCAAAAATGTACTGCACCTGTTTGCCATCCTCAGGCAAATCTTCCTGTTGCAGTGACCAGTCCGTCAACGCTTCGCCCTGGCAACTGGCAATGTGCGCCTGGGCCTGTTGATAAACCTGATCGGCAATCTCCTCATCCGGGAAAACTCTTGAGCAGATGTAGCTGTATTTATCAGACCACTGCCATATCTGACAGCTATCGTCGATCAGCTGGTAATCGGTCTCCCAGAGAGTGACCCGGTAGCGGTAGGATGGCCGCTGGCGAAGCTCTTGAAAGCCATCATTACTCTGGCTGAAGAGGGTGGCGAGCGCCTGACAGTCGGCAGTAGCCGGTGGAAGTGGGGTCTGACTGGTCGTTAACGAACTGCATCCTGAAAGCAGGGCAATCAACGCAATGATAGAAACAGCTGGTTGAGTTCTTTTTTTGCCATGAACCGCTGTCGTTGGAAACATCGGCTTTCCTCCCTTGGGCAACTGCCGTTTATGTGCAGATTACAGGGAAGGCTCTGGAAAAGAAACAGGCTGCTATGCACAGACATAGCAGCCTTGGGTATGAATCAGAATTTGTAGTTCAGCTGGGCACCAAGAATGTGCGAGCCGCTGGAGTAGCTGCCACTGATGACGCCATAACTGGGGTCCACCACACCTTCTTCTTTATACTTTTTCTCATTGATAGTGCCATCTTGAAGCTTGACGTAGGCGTAAGCCAAGTCAACGTTCATATTGTCAGACAGTGTCCAGTTGGCACCAAAGGTAAACCAGTTACGGTTGGCATCTGGAGAGCGCACGGTGCGAGTTGCGTTGGTGACCGGAGACTCATCGAACATATAACCGGCACGCAACAGCCACTGGTTGTTGAGCTGGTAAGAGGTACCGAGCGACAATGCCCAAGTGTCTCGCCAGTTCATGGGCACATAGTTCAAAGAGCCGCCAGAGGTGTTAGTGACATTAAACTCCTGGAAACGAGTCCAGCGAGTCCAAGTGACATCAGCCATAAAGGTCCATTGGTCATCAAACTTGTGCGTGGC
>JAQFVO010000637.1 GCA_027942505.1 Endozoicomonas sp.
GTGAACAGCTGGATCAGCTGTTCACCCGCCTGGTGGGAGCCAAACTTGATGAGCAGATACCAAAGCAACTGTCTGTATGCGTATTCTGGCGAACGTGAACGCTCATTCTGGTGCATCGTGAACGCCTTCACTCCCTTGAGCATCGCCTCCTTTAATTTCTAGCTTTAGTGTTCACGGTCCGCCAGTTTTGCTTTCGTTTTTCTCATGGATTCTCCCTTGAGTTCTATCCGGTGGGCGTTGTGGGTCAGCCGATCCAGGATCGCATCGGCCAAGGTTGCATCACCTATGCTGTCGTGCCATTTCGACACCGGCAGCTGGCTCGTGACGATGGTTGAGCTCCGGTTGTGCCGGTCATCCATGATTTCCAGCAGGTCATTACGGTGGCTCTGGCTAAGGGACTCAAGGCCCCAGTCATCAAGTATCAGCAGGTCAACCTTGGCCAGTTGCCTGAGCTCTTTCGTATAACTGCCATCGCCATGTGCTATTGTCATGGCCTCCAGCAAACGGGAGGTGCGAAAGTAGCGGACACTGTAACCACGTAGACAGGCACCGTGCCCGAAGGCACAGCTCAACCAGCTTTTACCCGTACCACAGGGGCCGGTTAGCAGCAGGTTCTGTTTGCGGCGCAGCCACTCACAGGTGACCAGTGTCGCCATTTTTGACTTGGTGATGCCTCGTGGCTGCTCGTAGTCAATGTCTTCCAGGGTGGCTGCCAGCTTGAAGCGTGCCGCCCTGAGCAGTCGTGCCAGCCGCTTGTTGTTGCGGTCGGCATCTTCCTGGTCAACCAGCAGGGCAAGTCGTTCTTCGAAGCTGAGCCCCTCGTAGGTGCCTGGCTGCTCCCCCTGAAGCAGCAGGGCATCAGCCATACCGCTGAGTCTGAGGGCGCGTAAACGGGTCATGGTTTGATTAATCATCGCCTTACCCCTCAGTGAAAGAAGTCAGCACCACGAACGTTCTCGTGGCTGACGGTAACTCGGGATTCCTGTTCCCTTGCTGGTGTTAACGGAACTTTGTCAAGCCCGGACTGCAGGATGGAGCGAATGTTGGCAACCCGTCGTCCGCCACAGGCAATGGCCCGATGGCAGGCGTTATTCAGGCGCTGGGCACCGTATTCCCGTTCCATGTTCAGAAGCCCGAGACAGGCCCGGTAAGCCTGTTCCGGGTGTTGTTTGCCGTCCAACAGCAGCTGGACAAATTCGAGCGCATCCGGCCCGATTTTCTGTGCCCAGTTCTTAAGCCGACCGGGTGTCCACTGTTGCTGCTTCTGGTGCCGGGTTGGCATGTGTTCAGGCCGGGTGGTGAAGCCACCGCTGTTATACTGTCGTACATGGCTGGTGACCGGTTTACCTTTGTGGAGTATCTGCACTGTGTGGTGACTTGCCCGGATTTCCACCTCCTCTTTTACCAGCTGGTGTGGTACGGAGTAGAAGTGATCGCTGAAGCGGATATGGTAATCAATATTGACCCTGGCCACCTTAAACTCCAGGTATTCAAAGGCTTGTCTGGGCAATGGCATCAGGGCCGGTCTGTCCAGCTGATCAAACAGACTGTGCCGGCAGCCTTTTTGTTGCCGGAATGGACGGTTATTCAGGTCTTCCAGTAAGCGTCGTATTTCCCAGTTCAGTTCTGACAGGGAGAAGAACCTGTGGTGGCGCAGGCGCATCAGGATCCAGCGCTCCACCAGTTGGACGCCGACTTCAACCTTGGCCTTGTCCTTGGGTTTATAGGGCCTTGCCGGCATTATCGAGCAACCAAAGTGTTCAGCCATGTGCAGGTAGC
>JAQFVO010000798.1 GCA_027942505.1 Endozoicomonas sp.
GTCATTCGGGTGTGATCGAGATAGCATTGCTCCTCTGAGTACTCCTTAAAGCCCTTCAGTCTGGCAATGCCCAGAGAAACACCCCCACGGGCGTGGGGAAGACTAGCCATAGCTAACCACGGAGTTCAGAATAGCGGAAACACCCCCACGGGCGTGGGGAAGACGGTTAAAAACAAGACAATAGCTGGTGGGAATTAGAAACACCCCCACGGGCGTGGGGAAGACACCAACATATTGTTAATGAGCTTTAGGTTAAACACAATATATAGCGTTTAACCATTTTGCCGAGTTTCAATAACCAGCGGCAAATCGCAAATTTGCGTCTGAACTTTTCTGGTCGGGCCAATACTTGTCAACTCAAAACCGGGCGTTCGATTCAGCGAACGAAAGATCATTACACCAGCCTCGGGTGGGCAGTGTTTATAAAGGTAGCTCACCACCGTTTCGGCAACAGAATCCTTGATGCCAGACACAAACACGTTGGGCCTCGGCTCGGTAAACCATAATTTCATCCGCCCCCTGACCGCCGGGGGAAGGTCATTTGCGACGACTACGAGCACGGTTTTTCTCCCCCAGCATGGCCGGAATATCTTCGCCCAGTTTTTTTAACAAATCCATGTCAATCACCCGTTGTCGAAACGCCGATGACACTTTGTGCTTGTTGTACTGGCCAGCCATCTCTTTCGTGAGGCGAAAGGCCAAATCGATACACAAATGCTCTTTATAAAGATCAGCCAGATCGTAGACAAAAGGCAGAGGGCTGCCAGAGTGGATAAAGCCGATATGCGGTGAGTACCCCATGGCATGCACTGCAGAACAAATAATGCCATACAGCGCTGCGTTGGTTGAGGTCAGAACCTGGTTGGTGATGTCACTCAGGGAAAATTTACCGGGTGTAAACTGTCGCCCTTTCCAGCCAACGCCATACTCTTGCGCTTTTTGCTGATACATCTCCCGTACCCGATGCCCTTCCATGCCCATCATCTCTTTGAGGGTTTTGGCCGCCAGCTCGGCATCGGGAAAGCGCCGGGCAAACATTCTCCGGGCAACGGCCAGTGCTCTATCTGGATGGGCGCTCTGAGTCACTTGGTGCTTCAGGTTGCGCGTGTCGGCGGTGGGGACAAAACCGGCAGCATAAAACAGCAGGCTGTCTTCGCCGACCCAGCAGACTGAGCAGTTTGCAGCAGCGCAGACTTTGACGGCCTCGTGCGTCACCGTCGTTCCCGGCCCGAGCAGCAGCGCATTTAGTGTGGCCACTGGCAAAGGTACTACATTTCGCTCGGCATCAATCCACTTTATAGAACTGTCGTCTATTTCCAGCCGTCCCCGCTCAAGGTAAATGTACGGATACTTGTCCTTGACCTGGGGCAGGGATTCGCGAGTGATTTTGACAAATAGCCGTGCCATCAAACCTCCCCGCACACAGTTACGCGTCGGTCCCGATAGCGTTTGTCAGCCCCAAACTGCAGCGGCACATCGTTCAGGCTAACCACTTCGCCCTCGTACTCACCCTGGCGAACGGTAAAGGCGGCAATGCGCTTTTTGCCTTGAGCCAAATCCCGGGCTGAGGCCAACGCATCATCGGCAGAGCCGAACACTCCTTGCCCGATAAACTCCGTGGGTATGCAGTTTTTCCGGCCAAGGTAGAGATCCCACACGGGTGCTTGCAGTGCAGCCAACACTCCTTCCGCCTCATCGGCAGGTGCCTGCAGTGCCACGGCAAAGGCCATGTCCTGCAGGTAATAGCGGTAGGTCATTTTGGTGCCACCCCCTACCGCCTTTTTGCCGTCAGAGGTTTTAGGGATCATCAGGCTGGCCCACGGGTCTTTGTCGTTGTAGCCGCTGCCAACCATCTGAAAATCCCTGAGTATCGGTTCCCTCTGAACCGGCAGCCCCTCTCTGTCTTGCCGGACAAACGCCACCACCTGCATATCCAGGCTGGCCCAGCGACTGAGCCATTCTCGCTGTTCACCACCGCTGCCCAGGGCGCAACAGAGCAGGCCCAGAACGCCAGATTTGGTGGGAAAGTCCAGGCTGTCGCGGCGACCGAACCGGGAGTCGTGCCCCCAGGCTTGCAGCGGTGCTTCAAGCCAGAGAAGCAGGTAAGGATCACTCATAGTTCACCTCATGAATGGTCCGCTGTTGCAGCAATGGTTAGTATCTGGTCACCGAGGGCTGTCACCAGGTGGTCAATACTGAAGTCGAGGTTTTCGCTCTATGTTTTGTGTATGTGTCTTCATCGCCACACCGTTCTCTGGTGCTTGCGCCTCTGAAGATT
>JAQFVO010000840.1 GCA_027942505.1 Endozoicomonas sp.
CGCCGCTCCGGTGTTGACTTGCGCCGGGTTACTACCTGCCACAAACCATCACCGTCTTGTGGCTCAGGTGTCTGCTGCCGGGCGACAGGCAGCCGGTCTGTTGCATCACCAGTCTCTGTGTCGGACTCAGCAGACTTACCGGTGTCATCCACCACACAACAGCGCTGACCAATAGCTCTGCCGGGCAGAGCAGAAGTGCTTGGTCCGAGAGCAGGTGCCAAACAAACGTGAGAGAGAGAGTCGGCAGGAGCTAATTGATGATCAACGCAAAGACCCAGGCAGCGACTGGGCGACAGAGAGGCAAAATCCACAGTTAAGCCTTACCACTGACTACTAAACAGCATTTGATAACTAATAGTTTTGTTAGTTCCCTGCCCGGGCATTCACCTCCCTGTGACGTGGATCCCGTACAGTCCATGTACGGGATGACTGAGAGGGGGCTCTTTCACCGCTGTCGAGAGTGTTACAAAAAGCATAAAAGCCTTGAACCACGAAGAACACGAAGGCCACTAAGGAGTTGTCTTTAAATAATTTCCACATTTCAGGACGCTACCCGCAAAGGCCTAACCGTTTGTGCTTTTGCGGGCAGCGGGCGGCGAGTAGCGTCCCTGGAAATGTGGAAATTATTACAGGACAATTCCTTAAGGCCGGGGCAGACGCCTTGCACAGCCGAGTTTCATTTCTTCTTGCCTGGCTCACTGATCTGTTGTTCTTTTTTTTCAAACCTGGCGAACATAGCCGTCATCTGACTTTTGAATAATTCCTGTGTTTCGGGCTGGCAGTAATTTCTTATCCTCCTCTTCTGTCGCGTATCCAGTCAGTTAGCATTTGAGCAATATCATCATGATGATTTTGTCTTGCAGCCTGAATTGGCGATTTTTTCATAAGTGGGCCGAATACCTGCCATTTTTTCTCAGGATCAGCCCCAGCGGCCAGGAGGTCAGCAACCAGCTCCCGGTGACCCTGTTGGGCGGCGATGAACAGGGGGGTGGCGCCATCCTTGCTGGATGCATCAACTTGCGCCCCGGCGGCCAGCAGGACAGCAGCCAGCTCCCGGCGGCCCTTATAGGCGGCGGTGTACAGAGGGGTGAGGCCATCCTTGCGCGGTGCATTAACGGGGGCCCCGGCGGCCAGCAGGTCAACAGCCAGATGCCGGTGGCCGTTCTGGGCGGCGATGTACAGGGGGGTGGAACCATTCTTGCGCGGTGCATTAACCTTGGCTCCAGCGGCCAGCAGGAGAGCAGCCAGCTCTCGGTGACCGTTCTGGGCGGCGAGGTACAGTGGGGTGGCGACACCCTTGGTGGTTGCATTAACGCTGGCCCCGGCGGCCAGCAGGTCAACAGCCAGATGCCGGTGGCCGTTCTGGGCGGCGATGTACAGGGGGG
>JAQFVO010000984.1 GCA_027942505.1 Endozoicomonas sp.
ACTACTGCGAGGCACACTCCCGAATTTTACCGTGATGGGCATCGACAGCTCGGGCAGGCTATTGGCTACGGCCTCAAGGGCCAGGCGTCGCTGCTCTTCCTTGCTTATTCGTTCCAGACGTGCAATATCCTCCTGCACAGGGGGCAAATCGGTCGTCAACGCGCGAAAAGGCAGTGACAGATGTTGTTGCAAGGCTTGATACCACTGTTCAGGGCATTGACCGGCCAGATGCCGGGCGCTGCTGAACAGGTCATCCAGTGCCAGTTGCACCGGACAGTTCTGCTGATACAGCGCCGCGGACAGTTGATGGAAGTGACCCGCCAGCCATTGGGGCAACCCGTCGGGCATGTCGGGCAACCCCTGAACCAGCCCTGTCAGTTCTTCCGGGGTAAAAGCGCCCAGCCTGACCTGGGTGCAGCGGCTTTTCAGCGACTTGCTCAGCGCTTCCCGTCCATCAAAATAGCCCGGATTGATCGTGGCAAACAGCCGGAATCCCGGGGTTGTATGGCCGCTCAAAACATTTTTCAATAACTCTTCCACGTAGCTGCTGGGAATCAGGTTAATCTCGCTGATGGCGATCAGTTCTCCCCGGCTCATTGCCCGTTCAACACTCTCTACCAGAGAGGTCCACTGGTTCGGGTTGGCGTTGATATGGACAAAAGGGCGATTCATCCCTTGCTGTTGCTGCCACAGCCGGATAGTTCTATCGAGCACAAAATCCTTGCCCCACCCTGCCGGCCCTTCCACCACAATGGCGGTGCGCCCTGACTCATCCTTGTCGAGACTTTGCCAGTAGCGGTAGACCAGTTGCCGGACAGGCCCCACAGAGAAGTCACCATCGGGGTTGGCTGCCTGGAGTTGTTGCAGGAAGTCATCAAAGGTCCGGTCAACTCCTGCCATGATGGCGGGATCTTCCCGGTACTGGCCCTGGTACCAGAGGTTTAGAGTATTCAGTCGCTGCCGGTATTCATCAGTTACGGCACCGGCCAGACTGTCCATAAACGCCCGCCGGATCAGGGCGTTAACCTGCTCTGATGTAACCTCGGTAGCGGGGCAATGGCCGAGAATCTGGCGCACCGTGGCGAGCACATCGGTGATATCTCTAGGCGTGGTCAAATCCCCTGGTAGCAGCTCCCGGAAGTGGTTAAACAGGGTTAATATCCGGTCACAGGCCTGCTGTTTCAGCGGCTCAGGCCATGCCTCTGGCAGATTGGGCAGAATGATGGCCTGAGCAAGCACGGTATCCGGCAAGGGGTTATAAAAGAAGGTGGGAACTCGCGATTTTAATGTGCCATCCAAGTGTCGTCCCGGATAATGTTCCGGATGACCGGTGAGAATAA
>JAQFVO010000999.1 GCA_027942505.1 Endozoicomonas sp.
ATTCTGACCAATGCCAAAATCAAACGATTTTCCTCCAGGCTTTATGTTGGGGGGGAGCTTAAAATCGACGGTTGTTCACACTTCCCTTCAGGCTGTCAGTTTCTTGAAGTGGGTAAAAAGCTGGATTTGTCAGGAAACCCTGACATCAAAGGGCTTCCAGAAAAGGTTCATGTTCCAGGCAGTCTGATTTTGAATGGCTGTCAAAACCTGAAAACACTCAGCAAAAAACTCTATGTCGGGAAAGATTTACAAGTCAGAGATTGTTATCGCTTAAAGAAAATTCCAAAGAACATGAAGGTAGTCGGCAATCTGGACTTCACAAACTGTGTACAGTTATTGCGAATTCCTGACACTATTTTGCAGCACCCACCGGGGAAGAACACCGATAATGAGCGGCATATCTATTGCAATGGAACAGGCGTAGCACTCAAAGATACTGCACAAGATATTGCTAACAGGGAAAACACTACCGTCCACTGGAGTCAGAATTCAAGACGAACATTCAAGTCTATTATGACCTGGATGAAAAAAAGTGACAGCTTTGAGCAGCCACCCAACCTGAATCTCACTCCCTATGAGGACAAGCAATTATCTTCATGGCTAGATAATTTACGTAACACCAGAGAGTTCAGCAAAAATAGCAAGGGCTATCAGAATCGTATTCTAAATATTCTGCATCAAATAGCTAATGACTTAGAGTTCAGAACATATTTCTTTGATACTCAAGACTATTCTACGACCTCTTGTTCTGATAGAAGAACCCTCGGAGTAGAAGAATTTGAGCTGAAAATTTTTCTATCTGAGGCGAATAAATTATCCGAACATAAGAGCCCTGAATCTGAAAAGATGCTGAAAGAGATGGGCTCTCAGATGTTCAGACTGGAATTATTGGAAAGGTATGTTCAATCTGAATTTATAGCTAACGGGAAAAGTAATGATGAAATTGAGGATATGCTTTACTTCAAAATTTTCTTTAAAGATCTGCTCAAACTTCCTGTAAATGTCGGCCACATGATGTATGCGAAATGTAGTACAGTGCAGGAACAGGATTTAAAAGCAGCAGTGCATTACATTAAGGAGCGGTCGACTTCAGAAAACCTTTCAACATTTCTCCAAAATTGGGAACCTTGGCAGAGATACTATAAAACGGATAGATTTTACACTCCAAAATATGACGACCTGAAACAGTGCCCACCACCAGATACTGACCACCAGGAATGTGTTATAACGCACGAGACCGATGGCGATATGGTCTTTGCAGATGGACAGTCCTACAATTTTGATGCGCTTATAAAGTGGGGGCGCCTAAACCCACACCTGCCACATAACCTCAGTAAAGCTATTGACTGGAATAACATACAAAGATGGCGCCCAGACGACAATTTAACTGACAATGATGAAGTGACAAAGCTTTAGTATCAAAGTAACCATTTGGTGCTGAAGCCCGTTTGGCTCTGTCCGTAACCTGACCGATGACAAAATCTCTTATCGATAGTCAATAATCTTGACATAACTATTAGTCATGTAAGCATCTCAGGAAATACGGAGCATCCGATTTTTTTTAATGCCGGTAAATCATTTCCGGTGTCTACTTATTTGGAGAAGAAGTTTCGGATGAAATTGATCAATTGCTAACAAAAACAATTGTGCTTCACGCAGATACCGATCCGAGCAAAAAGGAATTGACATTCTTGTTACTGACCATTCCCCCAGACTTTTTACAATCACGACCCCGTTAATACAGCAGAAATATCCAGATAACTTGACTGAGAGCAAATTTGTGAAAAAATCATGTTGTCAGTTCTCGCAGTTATTTGCCTTTGGTGTTTAGAAATAACAAAACTTTGCTATTGATGTAGTTACAGTTCATCGAGATGTATATCCGCAATGATATCGTTGACAACCCGGAATATTCTCAGCTTACCA
>JAQFVO010001152.1 GCA_027942505.1 Endozoicomonas sp.
TCAACGACAGTGAAACAATGAATACAAATAAGGGTTTGGGAATCTCCCTCTGCATCTTGCGGGGTGAATATGACAATTTGTTGAAATGGCCTTTTAACAGAGAAATTCAAGTGAGATTACTGGATCAAGGCATTAATCATGATCATTTTCAATTGCGTTTTTGCTATGACCCGAGCGAATCAGGCTGCTATCAAAAACCGACCAGTGCTTGTAACCAGGAACTCCCGATGCAATGGATCAGCTACAAAGATCTGCAGCCAACCAGGGATGACGGGTCGCAGTATGTAAGCAGTGATGGTCAACTATTCCTACAATTTGAATTGCAGAATAACCGGCTCTGAACAACGTCGGCGTAGGTGAGTGCTGTCAATATGCTTACAGTCGGGTAAGAAAAGGAGTGCGGATTGCATCTTCCTCCACAAACTGTCAGTCAGTGTTCTCTGTAATCCGCAGGTGTGTCATGAACAGTTTGGTGCCACACTCATAATGGATGGTAATTGTGCGCCCACATTTACTGAAAGAGCAACTTTTAAGGTGCCCATCGAGTTTCAATTGACACTTTTCCTTCCAGTAGCCTCTGGTAGACTTTCTGAAAATGATCAGAAGGTTGTCACACTTCATTGCCAGCAGCGAGCTATCGTCGTTAAAAATTGCCTGCTCAACCAAATAGTCAATTGCCTGCTTTTCCCATCCATCACGCCTGAGCCACAACTCGGCACTTGCCGATCGCTTATGGGTAAATATGGTGTTTCCATCCGGGCTGACCAACGGCATGGTATGTTCGGTATAAGAAAATACCAGCGAACGGGACCATAAATCCGATGAGTTCAGCATCCAGAGTGATGCTTCCTGGATACCAAACAGCATGAATTCAACATTGCTGATGAATTCAACAACACTCTTGTTGTCCAGCGTCCAGTACCCCCTGTCCCAGTCAAAAACAGTAGCACCCGGACGAGAAAGTGCCCAGGTGTCATCATTGAGAGTCCAGACTTCAAAATCAGTTTCAGTGCCAACAACCAGATGCTTGCCATCAGGGCTGAACTCGGCCAGGAAAACGTAGTACTGAGTCCCCCGCTCTGGAATTTTGTTAATCCGCATTTTTTCTGACCACTGACCCCACCGATTTAACTCGCCCACCATCACATAAAAACCGTCTGGTTCTATGGGCGCATCATCTGAATCTGTCCCGGCGTCGGTAAAAAAAGAAACGAAATGTCTGTTGTCCGGGCTGAATGCCATATGCTCAGGACAATAATCCATGTCAATTTCACCACTGCCTACCCATAAACCATTGTCGTTTTTACTCATGAAGTTTATCTGTTCATTAAACATCAGGGCAACATGATGACTGTCATGACTGAACAGCACTCGGTGAGCAGGTTGGAATTGACCTTGGTGTTGCCACTTGCCATCAGAACCCTGTCCAAGAAAAGCAACCCGATTTGTAGCTGATTCACAGGCCAAAGAACGATTGTCAGCAGAAAATGTTATGTTGACAATGAGTTCAAATGAGGGGTATTTATCAATTTCAGAGTCCGGTAAATTGTAAAGGTCATTGAAATTTAATCGCTGTGTTTCAGGCCATACGCCATGATCATCCCGATGAAAAATAAACAGTAAATACCCGTCAGCATCATGAAAGTGCCTCGAGATAAACAGGGTGTCATCATGGTAGGAGTAATGCAAATCGCAAGGGAAAACAGCTTCCCGACGCCATGTTCCATCCTCATTGGGGGCCCAGATACGTAGTAAATGTTCACGCGAATAATATTTCATTAACCGGTTATGCTGACCGTAAGTGCATGAGCGAGAAGAGTTCTGATGATTGAGTTCGACAGTCAACCAGGGGGTGAGGCTAATGGTTGGGTGTTCAATTATCCCTCTGGCAATGAGGTTGTTGCGCAGTTGAGTGCAGGTTTTCCCAAGGTTATTGCAATCATTTTCAGACAGATAACTGGCTATTTTAGCCAGCGGAACAAACGGCAAATCAGCAACCCCCCAACCATTGAAATTGGCTGTCGCTGTGGCAGGCGATGCATCACTGGCGTGATGCTCCGAAGAGCTGAAATCCACCGCCAGATGACTTGAGATTCCTGCCTGTTCCTGGCCTGTTCGATGTGTAGACGTTAACATTTTGCAGCGATCTCGAATGCGGAATCCACCTCAGGCCAGGGATCCCAACCGGTTGTTATTTTCAACCATTTTGTCTCCCTCTGTGATTCCTTAAATTAGAGTTATCCACAGAAAGAGACCTGGTCACAATTTTTGAACTCTTTAAACGGTTTAACCATTGCCGGGCTGATGCGCTATGAATGCCCGGTACAGTTCGTTGTCGTCAACATTCAGCCTGTTCAGGCAAGCAAGTATTTCGTTTCCAGCTTCACCAATCTCACGAAGGGTACGATTGTTCCATAATTCGTAAGGAATCAAGGTCGCAAGGTTGGTAATATCAATCTGGTCGTGAACCGCGTGCATGCTTTGCTGGTATTGCAGCACCAGTTCACTGATTTTCGGGGTCAGGATGGTCAGGACTCCTGCACCGGCATCTCTGGTCAGTGGAAGTAAGAGAGTCAGTTGCATGCTGGCAACGTACAGTGTGCATAACGGAGTGTCAGCATCTGCCAGAAAATCAAAAATTTCCTGTTCTGATCGGGTTTTAGGACTGGGCAGTTGCTGCAACTTGTTGCGGTAGCTGGCGACCGCCCTGTTCAGTTCTGAGTTGTCGTATAGTTGTTGATACTTGCGGGGCAATGTCTTAAGCGTCTGCTCAAAGTTTTGCAAGGCAGTTGTCAGGGTGCCGTTGCTTTCATGGGTGCGGCTGCAGACGGTCTCCAGGTGTTGTTGATGGATGAGTTCATTGATCTGACCATGGGAGATGATCAGCTGATGCTTTTCATGCTCGCTGATGTCAGCCATGACAAACACCCGGGTGTAGGTACAGCTCTTGCCCGAATCATGATCATTGCCAGTGCTTTCCAGGGCCGGATCAGCAATAAAGTAGGCATGTGTGGGCATGATCTTGCCGGTTTGGTCGCTTACTTGCACCAGGGCGTCATCATTAAGAAATTGATTGAAACGGCAGTTATAATCGTGCAGCGTTGTGTTGAGGTATTCTTCAGCTGCCTCCCAGCCCTCGGGGCTGTTGTGCTGTAAATCTGTTAATTTCCTGATCTGGCAAATATCAAAGTCAGTTCGATGCTGACAAAAAACGCAAATCACTGATTCAGTCTGTTCTGTTGTCACCTCGTCGAGCCGCTGGAGTTGCTCGGCCCTGGGATATCGGCAGTAAAAACCGCCTTCGCTTACATAGCGCTGAATCTGTTCCGGATGGTTTTCCATCAGAGCGCACAATGGTGACGAGGAAACATTGTTCTGAAAGGTTTGCTTAAGTTCATCCCGGGTATTGGGTAGAATGTTTTTGGCAAGATTGTCATGTTCTTTGATGCGATGGCATTTTTCACCGCAACCACGACATAATACTCTGTTATCCATTGCAGAGCGTTCGGCGTTGACTTGCCAGGTTGCCCTGAACCGGCTCTGCACTACCCAGATGTTTTTCTTTCTTAATTCAATAGCACATTCTGCCAGTCCGGGTGGGAAGCCATCTGTGTCGTCAATAATATAGAGTCGATCACGCCATTCCAGCGGCAATACCTTGTGCCCACCACATCTGCACAGGAAAAACGCCGAGACCTTTTGGGGCAGTTTGACTTCCCGATAATTCTTGCCGCGGTCACTGTTTTTGTGAAAAAAAACCACAGCGTTGTCACTATTGAAATATCTCTCCCGCTGCATTTGACGGGACTGTAGACAATAGCTTGGACGTTTGTCCTCATAGGGAAAGTCTCTGGATTTATCGATCAGCTGGATATTCATTATTATGCCTTGACAGGTTTGTGGCCCAAAGATAGTTCATTGCGCCCGAAGCCGCACACGGCTGAACCACAACTAAATGTCGTACCAATACGATTAAGTCACTCAGAAGCAACAGATATGTTTACCGTGAGCCACCCCGATTCATAGTTTGATCCGGACTTTAAACACTATTTTTGTTGTGTGACTTGAGGGGAGGGCAATCGGACCCTGGTTTCCTGGTCCGATTTGTAGGGTGTTTTCTTTACGAAGTATCTAATCAAGATCGGTTCGGGCATCAAACCAGGCAACACCATCTTCATCTACTTCGCCTGATATCACATACTCATTCTCAATCAGGAAAGCAATAATATTTTCGACGTCTGTTGGTGTAGTAACAAGCCCTGGTAGAGGAAGTTTTTTTACTACTTCACCAGGAAGTCCAGCCTTTATACATTCTAAAACTGCCCATGAACAATTGCTGAGAAAGAAGTTGTAGTCATACTTTTCTTTTATTTCCTGCGCTTTCTCACGCATAGCTGATGTATCAAGGCCAATCAAAGGAATTGGTATGTACGTACTTTCTATCAGGTTGGTTAGATAGGTGCCTTTCAAATTACCTATCTCCAGTACTGATTTTACTGGATTGTTACCGAAGCATTGAAAGACTTTGTCTGTCAGGTAGATTGCAGTAAGTCCTGCAAGTGTTGAAGGTATGAGGGTGCTCAACATGTAAGATGAACCCAGCATTGTTGCCAAGGACAAAGAGAGCTCGGTCTTTCTGGTGGATAATTTATCAAATGGATCTTCTGTGCCCACTAAACCCGTAAAATGCAAGAAATTTTCTTCCAGTTTTGTTCCGGTTACAGTTTTCTCGCAACCACCCATTAAGACAGCTGCACTTTTGTTATTAACGGTTATTACAGCTGTGTCTTCAAAAATACTTTCGACACTGACTTTGCTTCTTTGTTTAACTTTATTTTCTTGAAGCCAGTTAATTATCCCCATAAAAGGAATTGATGAATGCTGGGAAATTGTTCTTTTAAATTTTTTTGTCCCATTTTCTTTTACAGGTTGGGGGCTACTGCATTCGGCTCCTTTTTGGATATATGAATGGCCACAGTCTTTGGCTGTAAAATTGTTTTTTTTTATAGCCTGGTCAGAGAGCTTGTGATAAACGCCGGGATTTGCAGCAGTGGAGATGCCTATCATGTTTCGCCTCCTTGGCAAGTAATTGGAAATAATTTGATACTACTTTGATCAGCGAAAATAGAAATCAGACAAAGGTCACAAAACTGGATGCTGTGAACTGTCACAACCTGAGATCGGTGTATGTCAACATCGTTGCTGCTTCAGGTCATTGAACCCGGGCATCGCACAAGTGCGCTTATGCATTGAAGTCAGCTGCATGATACTGGGCAAAAAAGCCAGCACCTCTCAGTACCGTCCATTTCTCATCATGTGAGATGAAAGAAATACGTCGTTTGAGTGGAGGCAGGGGAACGATTATTGCTCAAAAGACTCTGTCATGAAGGTGAAGCCGTACTACATGTTCAGTCGAGCGGCGTACTTGCATGTTTGTTGTTGCAGAACAGTGGATAGCCTTGGCAGTTAACAGTCAGCCCCTATGGAACCGACAGTCAATACAGTTGCTTCTGATGTACCAATGTACGGTAACAGCCCTGTTGACGGTGTGTTGGGCTTCGGCAATCGGAAAACAGAGTCTGTTGTGCATCGTCATCCCTTATTCCCTGATGAGATTTACGAGATACCCGATCAGCAGTCGCTGTACGAACGTATATGTCAACCAAGTCAACAGCTGACTTCGCCACTGTTGCCCGTGACTGACACAGCATGCAGTTATGAAGGTCTTGCTGGCCGACCCAGTAAGCATCCTGTTGGTGGTGCATTGGACTTCGGTAACCGGCAAGCGGTGTCTGTTTTGCATCGTCACCACTTATCCTCCGGTGGGATTGATCAGGAGTCGGTGTATGAAGA
>JAQFVO010000752.1 GCA_027942505.1 Endozoicomonas sp.
AGTGAAACCACCTCGCTGTTGCAGCAGATGCGTGATCTGGCGGTACAATCGGCCAGTGACAGTAACAGTGCTGCCGATCGTGAAGCGCTAAATGGTGAAGTGATACAACTGGTGGCAGAGCTCAATCGCATTGCCAGTAGTACCAGTTTTGGTGGCCAGAATTTGCTGGATGGGTCATTCAGCACCAAGAATATTCAGGTGGGCGCCTACGCCAACGAAGTTATTCCCATCACAGTCATGAGTACTGCCGGCAGTGAGCTGGGCATACTGGGGACGCAGCTGAACTTTGCCGGGTTTACCCTAGGGCCGCCGGGGCCGTCAACACCCGAGGAGCCGGGGGGCATCTCATCACAAAATCTGAAGATTGGTTATAACAGTTCACAAACCGTTGTACCCATCGTGGCCGGTGCCAGTGCAAACGAGGTAGTGACTGCGGTATCGGACGCTGTGCCAGAAGTCATCGGCTTGGCTAACACCAGTGTGACTGTAGACTATAGCCCGATGCTACAATCCTTTGGGGGCGGTGACACTCTCTCCATAGCAGTTAATGGTGTTAACGTTATCTCGCCCAATACGGCATTAATTCTTGAAGAAGCTGTTGCCGCCCTGGCTGCCGGGTTGCAGAGTAACAACATTGATGCCAAGAGCTCGGCGGGGTTGTTGGTCCTGACTGATCCGAGTGGGGCCAATATGATGATTTCGTCATCTTTGCAGCAAGCTCCGGCACAGGATGAATCACTACAAACAACACCAAAACCAACAACGCCAGAAGCAGTACCAGAAGCGGCACCGAAAGCGACACCAGAAGCAAAACTGCCATCAATGAAGGAAGGCGGCAGCGAACAACAACCGGTTGCCTTCAAGGCGGGAATCTATGCCAATAGCTACGATGGAACGCCACCGTCGTCTCCGCCGACCGAAAATTTGATTGCTGGTACAAATTATATGGCCACGGGCTCGATTCAGTGGATAGCCGTTGACCCAACGGCTACCTATACTTTCGAGAGTTCTGGAACCATGTTGGGCCCAGAACCAGGTACCGAAGTGAAGGGGACACTTGGCAGTGCGGTGGATATGTCAGTGAACACATTGGATATTAGTACCTACACCGGTGCTCAGCAGGCCATTGGAATAATCGATCACGCCCTCGCCGATATCGATGCCAATCGCGCCACCCTCGGTGCAATTCAGAACCGCTTCCAGCACACCATTTACAACCTGCAAAATGTGCGTGAGAACATGATGGCTTCGCGCAGCCGGATTGAGGACACTGATTACGCCTCAGAGATGTCTACCCTGACCCGTGATCAGGTGCTTAAGCAAGCGAGTATGGCCAGTCTTAATCGGGCCAATCAGATGCAGCAGGACGTGTTGACGTTAATCAATTAGCAGAACTTCTGGTAAGCCATATTGACGGGTTTACTCCCCGCTCACCCTGAGTCCGGGGCGAGCAGGGAGTAACCCCGTCAATCTTGTTACAACTGTGTACCAGCAATGGTTCATCAATGAGCACAATACCTGCCCTGTCGGCCTTAACCCAACAAACGAGCTTTGATCGCACAGCAGTGGTGGACGCGGTGGTAAATGCTGAAATGATGCCTTCTGAAAAAGCTCTTGAGCGACGTGAACAGCATCTGGTTCGGGAGCAGGAGTTGATGGTCTCGGTCTATCAGGTGGTTAATGAACTGCAGCACTCGGCGCGCTCACTGGTTCAGGAAGCCCGCGTAAATGGCAACGGTAATGGCAATGGACACGGCCTCGGACGCTGGGTGGCTGTCTCCAGCGACAACAACCATCTTGATGTAAAAGTCAGTGGTCGTCCCGATCCCGGCAGTTACCAGTTAACGGTGCATCAGTTAGCTCAGCCGCAGATTATGGTTAGTCCGCCCATGGAAAAAGGGGTTACTTTCGGTGAATCGGGAACGCTCGACCTGGCCCTCAATGGCGGCCGCTGGAAGATTAACCTTTTTGCCCATGGCACGTTACCCACCATTGCCCGCTCCATTCAGTTGAACACCGAAGGCAAAATCCGCGCCACGGTGATTAACAGTAAAGAGGGGCAGCAGCTGCTATTAACAGGTGCTGAAAAAGGCGCCGATCTGCGCATGACCCTGAACGGCACCGGCTCCGGTGCCCGACTGGCGGCCATGATGACCGAGCAGGTGGCGCCGTCTGATGCCCTGATCAGCCTTAATGGTGTTGAGTTGTCCCTGCCGGGCAATGTCAATCAGCAGGTGATTCACGGCCTGGCGGTAACCTTGAAGCAGGCCGATCCCGACCGCCGGCTTTATATTGATGTCAGTCAGGATGTGGAGGGGCTGGTCGGTGCCATGGCCGGTTTTGTCAATAACTGCAATGCCTTGTTGCAAACTAGTGAGCCGCGTGATGACAAGGGCCATCTGGTCAGTGCCGATATGCCCACGGCTCTGCGCGGTATCGGCAGCCAGCTGCGCAAGCTGGTTAATGCCACCCCCAAAAACACCACACCCGACAGTGCTGAGCATATTAACAGCATGCTTGATCTGGGCGTCAGCACCTTGCGCAACGGTTTGTGGTCGCTGGATGAGGCCTGGTTTCGTCACCAGTTGGTCGCCATGCCTTATCCGGTGCTGCACTTTCTTTCAGATCACGACAAGCCAGTGCTGGCCGTGGCCGGGAAAATGGAGGCCCTGATGTCGGGCAATGGGCCGCTACTGTCCCGGGTCAGTTATCTGTCCAGAAATATGCAGCAACTGGCCTCGGACCAGCATGTGCAGCAGTCTAAACGGGCAATGGTTCATAACCGCATTAATCAGCAGTTTTTAAATATGGAGCAGTCCATGCAGCGGATGAACCGCAACTGGGCTTATGTGCATAACATTTAAACGATAACGGGGGAGATGACTTTGTTGAAGTCTGCGGCCAAGGCCTACAACCGACGTCAGTACAGCCATATTGGGCAAATTTCTAATGTCGTACAACAGGTGGCCATGCTCTACCAGATTCTTCTCGACGACCTTGCGCGTTGTCACAGTCATGTACGACGAGGTGATTACGCCGCGCGGGGTGAACAGATCGATCATGCGCTGTCTGTGCTGCTGGTGCTGCGTAATCACGCCATCGGACTGGTTGATGATCGCCCGGAAAATACCCTGCCTGCCTATCTGATTGAGCTTTACGACGCTTGTCTTTCGTGTCTGATGGCGGTCGTTGCCGAGCGCAATGCTGATAACAATATTGCTCAACTTGATCGAGCCTGGTCTATGATCAATACAGTCAAAAGTGCCTGGGATGAACTGGCTTCTCGTCCGGTTTCATCTGCTTCTCACGAGTAAAGCAAGCCTCACAGAGAGCTTTCTCCTATGAATATCGACGCCATTAGTGCGGTTAGCGATGCGGCTGTGTTGCCGGGGCAAATCGGCAGTGACGAGAGTTTTGATGTGGGCGATGGCGCAGAGCAGATTGACTTCCAGGCAGTTGTGCAGCAGTTAAATGCTGTTATTGACCCGGCTGTTGACTGTGTCGTGCAACTTGACGACACCACAACGCCAGAGATACACGACGCTTATGAGCAGGCATCGTTGGCCACATACCTTTCAGGTTCTCCTGTTAACTTGATTTCCTCCAACGCCGATCAGCACTCCTGGCCAGATGCCAGGCCAACAACCACTGTGCTGGATCAGTGGCAGCCAGAGACCACTGAGGTCACCAGAGAGTTGCCAACTGTTGTCAGGGCAACTCTCGACGGTGCCCGACCCACCGCACCGTTGAACCTGGATGCAGCGCCATCAGCAGAGATCTTGCCAGCGGTAGATGAACCATCGTTGAGTTTGCCGGTCAGTAGCCCGATCCGCTCGGCAGAGTTGTTGCTACCTCCCGGTACGAACTACAGTGAGCAGCCGACCGTTGCTATGGTAAATGCTGCATCCAATGGACCATTATTCACGGACGGTCACCCGAGTTCGACGCCACTCCTTTCGTCATTCACTGCATCTTCATCACCCATGGCATCGTCACTACTGCCGGAGATGTTGATCGCTGGTGGTCAGCACCATGTCCGGGCGGTTGCCCAGTTGCCAAACCTTGGTACCGTACAGGTGGAGATGACCCGTGCCAGTGCCAGTGAAGTGGCTGTCCATGTTCATGCCGAGGAGTTGAGCGTCGCTGCCCTCGAGCGCTGTTCACCCGCTTTGCAGCAGTTGGTTGCCACTACCGTTCAGCCGGCGGCTTCAGAGGCAGCGATTAGAGAGGCCAGTTACGCGCCTGGCTCTGAGGCCGGTATTAAAATAGCTTTGTCGCTTACCAGCCAGAACCAGTCACAAGCGGACAGTGGTGAATACCAGCAGCAGGGCAGGGCAGAGTCATCCCGGCCTGTGGAATTAACGACACCTGCACGCGCCACACCCGTGACGGCGCTAGTTGACCTGCTTATCTGACCAACTGACACTGACCATGACAATGATAATCAGTACTGATCCAGCTGACTCTGTCAGCACAGTTTATCGACGTTTTTCCCGTGGTCAGCGAGGGTCGATCAGCCCTGCTGTCCTGGTTCTGGTCGGCATTCTGGTGCTTGCCGTTGCCGGCGGCGGTTACTGGTTTTTCCTGCGTGAAGATCCCGACGATCACGCCCGGGCTGCGGTGAACTCGGCTGTTACCCTCCGTCACTACCTTCCTTTCAAGGATATGGTGGTCAACCTGATCAACGATGAAACCTACGATCTGCATTACATGCAGTTGTCGGTCTCGCTAATGACGCGCAATGAAAAAGCGTTCAAATCTATGGAAGCGAATCGCCCCCTGATTTTGAACACCATGATGGAGTTGTTGCCAACATGGAGTTTCAAGGTGGTGATGGATCCGACCAAGCGTGAAGCGCTGCGCCGGCAAATTCTCGATACGTTGCAGAATATGCCGGATTACCCGCAGATCAAGGGGCTTGAGGACGTCTTAATTACCAATATGGTGATCCAGTAATGATGCTGCGAATGGCGGGTTTTGGCATTTTGATCGTGTGTGTCTTCGGCGGTTTTGTCCTGGCCGGAGGCAGGTTGCTCTCTTTGTGGCAGCCCCCGGAGATAATAATCATTTTTGGCGCTGCCACCGGCGCATTTATCATCTCCAACTCGGCCACGGTGCAGAAGATGACCATGACCCACCTTAACTATGTCCTGTTCAAAAATAAGGAGTTCGATAAATACTTTTTCCTGGACCTGCTGGCCCTGTTGTTTCGCCTGATTGATACCCGCCATAGAAAGGGCGCCAATGCGATTGAAGATGACATTGAAGCCCCACAAAGCAGTGAGCTGTTTCAAAATTACCAGCGCATTATGGCGCACCCCCGGCTGGTCAGTTTTATTACCGACAATATACGCATTACCGGCATGGGCAATATGGCGGGCCATGCCTTTGAAGGGTTGATGGATAGCGAGATTGAGACACTGGAAAATGACTTGAAGCGTCCAGCCAAAGCGTTGCAGAGCATTGCTGATGCTTGCCCGGGCTTCGGGATCGTCGCGGCGGTCATGGGGATCGTAGTGACCATGGGGGCGATGGACGGTCCGGTTGAGGAGATTGGTATGAAGGTGGCTGCTGCGCTGGTGGGTACCTTTCTGGGTATACTGCTGTGTTACGGTCTGTTTGGCCCCCTGGCAGCGGCCATGGAGAACACTGAACAGTCTGAACTGCTGGCTTTTGAGTGCATAAAGATGACGTTGTTGTCGAGCCATTCGGGACAGCTGCCCATTATCGCCGTGGATTCTGGACGACGACTGCTGTTTAAAGAGTTACGCCCTACTTTTCCTGAGATGGAATCGTTGTTGCAATCGCTGAAGGCCACCACGTAATGGCAAAGCCGGCCAATGGCGACAATGTGATTGTCGTACGCAAGGGCCGTGCCGGGCAGGGCGAGCATCACGGCGGCAGTTGGAAAGTGGCATTTGCCGATTTTACCATGTCGATGATGTCGCTGTTCCTGCTGCTCTGGCTGATGGCGGCAACCACGCCGGTGCAAAAGAAGGCCATAGCCACTTATTTTTCCAGTCCGGGGGTTTTTAACCGGGTCAGCAGTAATACCCCGGTGGAGATGCAGGGGGATACCTCTGTTTTGCGTGGCCTGCCAGTGCAGATAAGACCCAAGCCCTCAGGGATGAGTGGTATGGATATTGCCGGACAGAACTCACCCATGGCCGACGGCATTGCCACCATTTTGCTGGGGCTGTCCCACCTGCGTGGTGACAAGGCTGATGCAGCAAATGCTATTCAGCTGCATGTCTGGCCGAGGATGATTCTGATGACTCTGGTGCAGGAGAAAGAGGGACCGATGTTTCCGCCCGGCAGTAGTTTGCTGACCCCTTTTTATGAAGACCTGCTTATTGCCCTCACGCCGATTCTGGTCAAATTGCCGTTTAAGATCATCATCACCGGTCACTCCGACGGTGTCATTGGTTCGGATCTGAGAAACGCTATTGAGCCGGAACGGGTCAACTGGGCGCTGTCCGGCGAACGGGCCGAGGCGGTGCGGGAGGTGATTGTTTTTACCGGCGTGCCAAAGGATCAGGTAATGTTGCTGGTGGCCATGGGTGCAAACCAGCCGATTCCGGGCCTGAACCCGGACGATCCGCTTAACCGCCGGGTAAGTTTCATGATGGTGCCGCGCCAAGATGCCAAAGCCTTGAGTCAGGAGTTTCATACCCGGGCCAAGATCTCTCCACCCGTAACCCATTCTGCCATGCAAGAAGCGGTTCAGCAGGCCCTTGATAACAGCTATCCCGGTGCCGCACAGGGCGGCCAGACAGATGGGGAATAAATGGAACTTTTGTCTTCCTCAGTGGTTCTAAGCTGGTGTGAATCTTGTCAATCAAAACACTGGTAAGGTGGCCATTCAGGACCAGGGATATAATGTTCTTCTCAGTTGATGACTCTACTCCAGCGCAATTGCACGAGGCTATTGGGCGATCCTCGCTTGGCTTTTCCATTGACGGTAACAGTATTCGCTACCTGGGTCGGGCGCTGTTGTTGCGCGATGGCAAAGTCTTCCAGCAGGACGATGGTTCTGGCCAGCGCGAAGCGGGTGATTTGCTCGACCGGCTTATCTCACTGCGCCCCGACCTGCGCACGTATCTTCCTGACTCTACCTTGCAGGCAATCAACAGCGCCGCTGCTGCGCTGGTTAGAGCGCATGGCAGTCAGGCCGTAAGATTTGCACCAACACAGACCTTAAAGCATGCCGTTGCCCTTGAGTACATTGGCCATGAATTTGGCCACATCAATGACATCGATGAGGTTGCTGACTTCAGTGCCAGCGAAAAGTATCAACTGATCCGCGATGCCCAGCAGAACTGTCAGTACGCTTACAGCTTCTTTACCTGTCGGTGGCTGTCTGACTTGCCAGCGGTGGACAGATTTCAGCTGGTCATCGACTCGCTTGAGCTGCCAGAGCCTGAGGAACAGACAGCCCCCGGGCATATAATGTCCGACGCTAATCGCCTGAAAACTGCCATCGAGGTGGTGACACCGCCAATCTGTGAGAACAGCAGAGTTGCCCTGAAAATAGTCCGCGATCTGATTGGCGTGGTGGACATTCAGCCGTTGGCAAACTCTCTTCATGGCGCTGTGGATCAAATCGAACAGCAGTTTCCCTCTGGTGTTCACCAAGGTCAATGTGACAGGTACGCTGATCCGATTAGTTTTCGAAGTAAAATCAATAACCTGCTCTACCTTGTTGCAGCCATTTCTTATGTGCCGGACGGACGGGATATCTCTGAGTTGATGCCCTATCTTCAGACCATTGTGGATAATGGTCATCACTCTTATTACCAGTGGTTTGCCAGAGATATTTTATGGCACCTGAACAACTCTGGCAGTGCGGCGGAGTACACACGGTTTTTTGAGGGGGTGGTCAGCGTCATTGATCATACCACGTGCTCCCCTCTTGACCACGAGGCGGTACGAAAAAGTATCGATAATCTTCTGCCACTGACTCAAACCCTGTATGTGCGCCTGAATGTGGCTGGTCACAAATTTCCGCTGTTTATGCAGGCCTTTGCTGATTTTGTTGCACCTCTGCGGCCAGTGTACCGCTGCGCCCTCACTGAGCTGATGAGTGCCATGAAGAAGGAGCTGACCTCTGGGCTGAATGGCGATGATGGTGAATCAGAGCATCTGCTGTGCAGTGAAAGATTGTCCCGGTTTTTGCTACTGGCGAGACTGTGCGCGCCATTTGCCGAGCCAGGCATAGATCTCCAACCTTATCTGCGTGCCATTATTGCCAGTTACGAAAGGTCCAATCTGCATAAGCTGATCAATGCCCTGATCGGTCTGTTGCGCTGCAATCATGAAACTCAGGCTATATTCTCAACCTCAGGTATCACGGGCGGAGATAAGCCGGTACTGGCCAGGCTTGCGTTGGCGCCGCTGCGTCAGCATCAGTTACTGTCTGACGACGAGCTTAAAGGCATTTGCGACAACCTTAATGGTCGT
Source organism: Endozoicomonas sp. (assembly GCA_027942505.1). Classification (GTDB taxonomy): domain Bacteria; phylum Pseudomonadota; class Gammaproteobacteria; order Pseudomonadales; family Endozoicomonadaceae; genus Endozoicomonas. The sequence continues at coordinate 8,461 of JAQFVO010000752.1, forward strand.
AGTAGCCGGGAGCAGTTGAAAAATATGGTCGTTTTTAACCAGTGGCTGATGACTACCGAGAAGTTAAGTCTGTACACATTGTCCAGTGGTTTCTCAGTCGGGCAGGTTTTTCTTGGCCTGACGCAAGACATGGCAAATATTCTGGTCAGGTTGGGCTATATTTTCGCGGTCTTGCAAATTGCTTCCACCGGGGCGACAAGCGAAGAGGGCTCTAAAATGCTCAGGTTGCTTGGGTTGGGTCAGAGCCTTACCGGCGAAGCTCTGGTAGAAGTTCTGGAGCAGGTGGCCGATGGATTTGTCCGGCACCCTTCGCCTGTGTGCCAATGGTTATGGCAACAACGTTATCCTCACCTGTTACCGCTCTATGTCAATAACATTCTTTCATTAGGGGAGAACCACTCCAAAGAGATTATGGCCGAACTGATAGGGCTGATTGATCTGTTTATCACCAGCAGTATATCGGGCCAGTTTGTTGCCGCCCGCCATGACACGCGCAACAATCCGCATCTTGCCGAGATTTACCGTCAGCGTCCGGAGCTGGCTTCAGGCTGGTCGGCCAGTTGTGGTCATTTCAGTGACAGGATCACTGGTCAATCGAAGCATGGCTTCACCCTGAGCCTGACTGAGGATCCCTGGGACCTGTTTGTCAGTGGTTTTGAAGTTAAAAGCTGCATGTCTCCGGGCAGTACCAGTGGTAGTGGTGTAAATCGCTGCCTGATGAGCTACGTAATGGATGGGCGCAACGCCATGCTGGTACAAAAAAATGCCAGGGGCAACATTGTCAGGCGACAGTTGATTCGCCTGGTGCTGGTCGGTCAACCGTTACAACCGGCATTAATGCTGGAAAGAGTGTATGGCACGAAAAAAAAAGAGGAGGCGTTGCTGTTTTATGCGGCTGCGCAGGAGTTGGCAGTTAAGTTGGAACTGCCGCTGTACCGTGGTGTTCGATCCAATGATACCTCATATGAAAAGTTAACTTTGCTCAGTGGCAGGTCACCTTTTGACTATTTCGATTGTGCCGGTGGGGTCAAAACAAGAATGGAATCAACCATCACTGCGGTGTCTCTGAAATTACCACTCCCGGAGACAGAAACAGAAAGCACGTGAGCGGCCTTTCACGGGGGGCAGGCCGATGCACATTTTCATTCTTCTGAACCGAATCGGCAAGGGTGGGATCCCTCGCTGGTCAAACTGGTCGGAGCGAGAGGATTTGAACCTCCGACCCCCACAACCCCATTGTGGTGCGCTACCA
>JAQFVO010001207.1 GCA_027942505.1 Endozoicomonas sp.
TGATCACGTTTCAGCCCTCGCCAATTGGTTGTCGGAGGTAGTCTATCGAAGCAGTGACAAACAGCAAGCTGGTCGGCCTGATACAGCTGAGGTTACAACCTGCTGGAAAAGCCGACGGGTAAAAGTTTGAACTTTTTCCTACACATGATGATAGAAAGTACCAGCCATCCGTCATCCTCGCGAAGGCGGGTGTCGCAAAAGGCCCTGAAAAGAAGGGAACCACAAAGACACGAAGACACAAAGTTTTTTCTGGGCTTGTCTGGGCTACGCTCGGCAGGCAAAAAAAGTCTTCCTTTGTGCCTTCGTGCCTTTGTGGTTCAAGGCTTTTTGCCTCTTGCGACAACCTCCTCCGCGAGAATGACGATGGTACATTCCAGGCTACCGCTTCCCTACCCTCAGGCTACGGCTCAAGATAAGTACCGTACCGAGACTTCAGCATGTCTGCAAAAAGATCTGCGCGAAATAGCTGAAAAACAGTCAACGACTGACTCAGCAGATGAGAATCAATGATGTCGTGCTGAAAAAAAGCGTTCGCAAACAGCCACAGTTTAAGCCGATCAAAAGAGTCTGGCTGTCGGGGCTGGTTTAGAATGGCCTGTAATCTGGACGCCAATACGCCCCTGGCCGGTTCTCGCAAAGACGGTTCGCCGGCTGCCAGATCGAGCAGCAGGCCGGCCTCTATAGAGTCAAATGTCTGGGCTGTTTTTTGCAGGGCATCCAGGAACGTCCCTGAATCCACTGCGGCCCCATGATCTGATTTGAGCGCCATTGCCTTAAAGATGTTGTCGCCAAGGACGCAAAATCTCAACGCCTTATTGAGCAGGGAACGCTCCAAAGTGCCATATTGGGCCAGTGTATCGATCACGTCACACAGCCGGTAGATGTCCTTGCAGGATATTGATGGCCGGCGTGACTCTACTGACCCCAGAGCAATCTGCAAGGCCGGGTTGAGAAACCGATCGACACGGCCATCGGACAAGTCCAGTATCTTCTTGATCTTTTTGCTATCAATTCCACCCGCGGCATGGCTTAGCGCCTCCGACAGCGCGAGACCTTGCAGGCTCACCCCGAAATCGTCTTTAATCACCTGCGCATAGACGTGATCATCCTTCGAGGCGGACAACGCCATTATTCTGCCCAGTGTCGTCTCAGACCCAATACCCCGGCAGAGATAAATACTAATAAGATCCCTGAACTCCTTATAATCAAGCAAGCTGGTCTCACTGCGGCTCATTTTTTTCAGCACAAGGTCCATCACCTCGCAGGCAACCCTGCATAATGCTCCGACAGCCCCAATGCGGCTCAGCAACCCCCTCGTTCTCGCGTAATCAGGAGGGAGTACCGCTGCCTTCAGCAGCTCGGCTTTCAAAGCAACCGGGTTCAAACCCGCCAGCACACCCTGTTCAGTTTGAAGCACTCTCCACAACTCGAAAAACCCCTGAGCAGTTTGACCCCAAGACTCAGCAAGTACCTTGTGATGGATAAAGACACCAATGAAGTTCCTGATCTGATTGTATTCATGCCAGGGCATGATGGACAATCGCATCCGGGTTCTGACCATCACCCTGTCGACCACGGCAAAACAGACTCTGCGTTCACCAATGCTCAGTGATGCCGATGCCAGCAATGCGTCAGCACGACGAACATCGTAAGTCCTCCCAGCCTGAAAAAGAGCGCTTGAGAAATCACCAAGACTGAGTGGCATACCCCCTGGCGTTACCACTGGATGGGTCATCTCATCATTAACGAGATCCCCGGTCAGCTCGGTGCGACAAACGGGACAAGTTAGCTTGACACATCTTGCCTTCCAACGCTCAAGGCAGGCGGTATGGGCGCGATGACCGCACTCAGAAGGGGTAACCGTAGGCAGTCTGGTATCAAAAGCGTCAAGACAGACAGGGCAGAACCCTTCGGAGGCAACAGGAGGCGAAACCAAAGAGAGCGGTCGAGAGGTTATCATCGTGGCGTTTAGCATGGCGCCCTGGCAATCTTAAGGGAATTGACAGCCAGGAACTGGTTTGGTTCCGGGTGTGACCCAGAACCAGCCAGCGGGAGAACTGTCAATCAGGCCGCTTGCAGGTACAGCCAGGTCGCATCGCCTGCATAACTTGCCAGCAAAATGATACCGGCAAAACGCCCCAGTTTTTTCGGCTTTTTACCCACCATAGCCATAACCGCCAACGGAACCGTCAAAGCAAGACAAAGGAAGAAGATAAAGGAGAGATAAAGGACACCCACAAGTTTAACGGGCAATGTTAAATTTGTGGGTGTCCTTTTCTTTTTTTTCTTTTGTTTTTTCTTTTGCTTTTCTTTTTCTTTCCTTTTTTTTCTTCTGCCAACGGCTCCCACAACAGCCACCCTGATCACGTTTCAGCCCCCGCCAATCGGTTGCAATAAGTCGGAGGTAGTCTATTGAAGCAGTGACAAACAGCAAGCTGGTCGGCTTGATACAGCTGAGGGTACAGCAAGTCTGGAAAAGCCGAAGGGTAAAAATTTGAACTTTTTCCCAGACAGATTCGCACAACCTGTCCTTAATCACTAAGTCGGCTTCACAGAGACGTGCCTGTGTCCAGGTTTCAGGTTGCCGGTTTCTACCAGTTTGCCATCAATAATTCATACTCTGAGCAATCGTGGGCAACACACGTTGCCTCGGTGTTTCTCTTTCCGTTAACGCCTGACCTCCTCTGAATTGAATGATCTTTTTAATTAAATACTGCTTTCCCATTAAGTATCCAATATCAAACATCAATTAATGATCAATGGGTTGAGGAACTTTTTACAATGCTGGCAATCCAAAGAATTATAGGTTGCGAAACATTCTGAACGTTTCACATGTGTTGTTAAGTTTTAGTTAGTGCCTTAAAAGCATTGATATGCCGTTATTCCCGAGAAAGCAGGAATCTATTTCTAACAATGGATCCCGGTCTTAGAGGGGATGACGATAGCGGGGAACGTTGATCTTACCAACGCCTTTGAGACATCACCAAATCGTAACTGCATACTGATATAACTTTTTTTAACCCTTTTGATAATATGGAGTTTGCAGTAATGGAGCCAGGAAATCCTTATTATGATCGAAATCGAATTCTTGAGTGGTTACACGAGTGTAACAAGCATTTATCAAGCGCAAGTGCTTACCATGCTCATCTCAATGATGTTAAGCCTGTGCAATTTAATGACAGATCCTGTTCACTGGCCTTGCCAGAACAAATAGTAAGTTCTGGTTACCCATCCGATTCTGTCTCGGAGCATTTTTCCCAATCTGCTGCAGCGCCAAAATCTTCCTTTGATACGTCGGCTGTAGAGCACCCGGCAAAACAGTTATTTCAAGAAGTTGATCTGTCGTTACAGTCACACACATGGAAAAAGTTTTACAATATCTGCCAACATCTCCACCCTGATATGATCAAAAGATTTAATGAGAAACAGATTAACAAAGGCCTGTTAAGCGCAATAAGGAAAAAAGAAAGAAAGAGAAAGGGCGTCAATTTTATCTTTGAATAGTAAGCACAACAGTTACTTATCTCCTGCCCTTTAGCTACTTTAATGAAGAAC
>JAQFVO010001248.1 GCA_027942505.1 Endozoicomonas sp.
CTGGTGTCGGATTTATCAAACGAGTTTTCCCAGAATCCCTGAAAGTTCAGTACGTTGCCAAGGGCAAGCACCACACGGGAGCGTTCTTTTTTGGATGCATCACCAAATACATTGGTAATGCGTCCTGCCGTCCTGTGAGCAACGTACTCGTCAGTGGTCTTGGCGACATCGGAGTCGACGATCCGCACCTCGGTATCATAGGTCCTTAGCAGGGCGTCAATAAATGCCTGACTGGTAATCGGGCGTAATGATGTCAGGAAATTTACGGTAGCTACCGCTGACTTTTCGGTAAACGGATGTGCTCTGCTAAATGCTCCCAGTTCCCGGTGTATCTGTGTTTCCAGTTCCTCCGTTAATGACTTGAGCGGCAGACCCAAAAGTTCCTCCTTACTGGTCTGATTATCCATTGCGGCCAGCAACATCCCCAGCACCGGAGAGATACTGACGGGTGAAAGCACCGTGCTCTTTGGATTGCGGCCAAGGCCTGATTTCAGCAGATCTAAGGATGTTTTCTCAACCAGATTGCGGGCAACTTTGGCGGCATAAGGTGTATCAGAGGCGTCGGGTGCACCAGTCAACTGTTGGCCTGCTTGCTGTGGCGACTGCGCACGGGGGGTAGTGTCGGTAAAACCCAAAATAGCCGGCATATAACGAAGTTCCTCGCTGTTATTTTCATTTTCTTGTCTATTTGACCCGTTTTGTGGCAAAAGATTCCCGAACATCGTCAATTAGTTAGTAACCACTCTGGGGCCCGTTGAAATTGAAATGATGGCGCGGTGCATGGTCATTTGCAGTCAATGGAGGATATGAATCGTCACTTGTGGAGGGATCCGTGTTGTGCCGATCGATAAGATGGCTGCCCGATGTGAAGTAGAAACGGCTTCCAGCCGGTGCAACCAACACAGATCAATGGTGGCTTCATGCAAGTGGCTAACCGGCAGTGGATCACCAGCTTGTCCTGTACGAGCGTATTGCAAAGCTCCACGGTAATCTGCCCTGGCAGGCGTTCTATCGATAGCATTGCCGGATCCCGGGAGTTCCGGGTATCAGTCCGGCGTTTGTTTCAGGTAACTGATCAGTTTGCGTCTGCCACGACAAGATGCGATCACTGAGTAAAAGCGCTCATTTTCCATCTCAAACTCTCTGGTATCGACGAAATGCTCACAATTCTGTCCAATTTTGTCCAAAATTCTGGT
>JAQFVO010001266.1 GCA_027942505.1 Endozoicomonas sp.
GAGGCAAGTGAAATGATTTAGCTGACGCTGGGTTGCTATCAACCAAGCCTTTCAGTTCAGCGTACCGATCTCTTAAGGTGTCCAGCTGCAACTTAATGGTTGACGCCTCATAAAACAGGTCATCCTGAGTAAAAAACTGTGATTTCGGTACCGTTGTAGCGAACAGAAACGCCATTCTGTCGTAGTGCAGATACTGATCAATGCAAATTGATGAGGAGGCATTAGGATTTTTCTTAATCCTGATCTCCGCTTCTTTTTTTGCCTCTGCCAAGGTCATGGGAACGGAGTAGTCATGTTCAAAAGAAAAATGATTTCTCCAATGGTCATGATAAAGAGAGTAGTGCCCGTGTTCCAAAGGCCTGCCACATGAGCTATCGCTGATACGAAACAGGGTTTTTGGGGTGTAGTCCTCACCGTTAAAGCAGTCCGCCTTGTCGTGGCCCGCAAAAATCTTCTTACTAAACAGCGACGCCAAAGCCGAAAATGCCGACTTAGCCTCCTCTTTTTTTAACAGCTCTCCGACAACAAGGTGGGCAAACTGGCGGGGATCTTTGCGGTATTGGCAACCAATACAACGAATGGAACCATCCTGACAATAAAAACCTTTTGAGGCCAGAGACAGTATCAGATCGTCACGGTCGATTCCCGGAATAGTCTGAAAAAAGATATCGTGACACTCAGACGGCAGCGACTGCAGGCTATGGACTCTGGTTGCCAGACTGCGCACTTCATTGGCCAGGGTAAACACACCAGGTTGCCTGTGGCACACGGTTTTGGCGGCCTTTTTCACTCGTTCGTCTTCAGGATCATCCACCAGAAACAGCTTGGCATTACGATGCCTGATGGCTTTGCATGTGAACCCGTCGAGCCAATCGTCATACATAAACTGCAGCCAAAGTGACTCACCACTGGCGACTGAAATGGCAAAGCTATTGATATCAGCCGCTTTCAAGCCTGCACCAGGCGCCGCATTGGCCAAATTCATGGACGCCATCTGCTCTTGGCTGAAGCGTGACTGCAAACGCTCCGACGCATCATAAATTGACAGCTGCTTTATCTCATTCACAGATACCGACGACGGTCGGAATGGCAAAAAGATAGTCGGGCGAATGCTATCCATAACTTTTGTACTCCTTGTATCAACTTTATTTTTGTTAGTAATCGCCACGCCCGGTTTCTGATACCACAAGACGCTCGATTAAGTACTCAGACGCACAGAATATTTTGCGTAATGCCAGGTTACTCAGCCGTGACAGATGAAAATTTTCAGCAAAGGCCATGACCGGCTCAGTGCAGCAGCAAAGTTGATGCCCTCAGCCACCCGCTGGTAGCTTAACCGCCGCTTACCGGCTCAAGTTATAAACAGCAAGAGACCTGGGAGGAATATCCGGGCTGATGGCACGACCAATCCCTGGCCCACATAAGTTGAGACAACAACCAACAACAACAAGTTCATTTTTGGTACGTTTTATCCATATAAAACCACAGGCGAGACCGTCTATCTCGTGACTGGCAGGCGTCAGGAAAATACCCGAATGATCAACTACAGTATCCCGACCGTGTCCTTGTTTGTACTTGCCAAGTGGAGCTTATGGATACCATACACAGTGCATCGACCTACCCGGCACCGGTTAGTCAGCCAATGCCTGCGGCGACCGACCTTTCCAACAACGCCCCACCAGAATCACAGGGAACATTTGCGTTGCTTGACGCCTGCCGTAGCGGCAAGATCGACTGGCTTCAGGCATTGCTGACCGATGGCGACCAGCGCCTGACCAGCAAGGCTTTTCTGTGCGACGATGACGACACCGGGGAATCCCCACTGTTCTTCGCTGCCGAAAAAGGGCACACCACGGTGGTGGATCTGCTGTTGAAAATAGCTGAGCAGCAACCAGAAGCCGACAGGTACTGGACGATGCTTACCATGCTAAATCCCCCTCGTGAAGACGGCTCCAACCCACTGCTGATTGCCACATCGAACGGACACCCTGATGTGGTCAAACAGCTTACTGATGCACTGATCGACATTCTGCCAACACTGGAGCCAGAGAAAAGAGCCCAGGCGGTCATGCTGACGCTGAATGCCGAAGACGACAGTGGGGCGAACCCAATGTTTGTCGCACTCCACAAAGGGTACGATGGGATCGTCACGCAACTGACGAACACCTTGAGGCAGGCAGTGGACTGTATCCCACCGGAAGATTCTCCTGAGGCCGTCATTCTGACGGTACTGAGTACACCCGATTGCAGGGACGTCACCCCTTTATACATTGCTGCACAAAAAGGGTGCTGTGAAGTATTGGAACTCTTTTTCGACGCGATGGACCCGGGAATATCCGAAACAACCGACCTCAAAGCCACGTTGCTCCACACCTGCTTCGAGAATCAAACCCCGCTGTTCATAGCGGCCCACAATGGTCATGCACGAGCCGTGGCAATACTACTGGACATCGCTCAACGTCTTCCCACCAAAGAAGTCAACAGCACCATCATGGCCATGCTTAATGCCACCTGTGACGATGACGGTGCCACACCAATCTACATTGCTGCGCAAAATGGTTATGAAGAAATTGTTGTACAACTTGCCGAAGCACTGGAGCAGTGCACCCTCAAAATGCCGCAAGGAGAGCAAATCAGCGCCAGATTGGCGGTACTTGACAGCATCGGCAAAAACAGAACAACGCCGTTGTATATTGCCTGCAAAAATGGTCACCTCAGGGTGGTGAAGCGATTGGTTTGCCACCTGAAAAATACGGTATCTCCGCTGCTTGAGGAGGAAAGAGCACAAGCGATCTCGAAAATACTGAACGCGCCCTGTTATCGTGGCGCCTCTCCACTGTTTATTGCGGCCAAAAAGGGCTTTCATACCATCACCGAAGCGCTGCTGGAACTGACCGGCGTACTTCGTGAAGATGATGATGTTGCACAGGTCATTAACGCTGCACTCAACTATGAGCGTCATGATGGCTCAACCCCATTCTACAAAGCCGCCGAAGGTGGGCGACTTGAAGTGGTACAGCAGTTTATCGGTGTGCTGCGCAATGCCGTGAAAAAACAGCCAAAAGAAGTGCAAAGCCAGGCGATTGTCGCCCTGATGAACAGAGCCAGGAAAGATGGCGCAACCCCATTATTTGTAGCCGCCCAGAACGGGCAGACCAAGGTACTGAAATGGCTGTTCGGTGTTATCAAAACACTGAGCGACAAAGAGCGAATCGGCATTATTGAAACGATTATCAATGCCAGCCACACACAGGGCAGCACGTTGCTGTTCATTGCTGTGCAAAACGGACACCTCGATGTTATCAAGGAGCTTCTGGAGTTGGCTTCAGAGCTGCCGCCAATGCGGGTATCGGAAGCGGTTCTGGCGGTACTGAACAAGCCCTCAGACGCAGGGGTGACCCCACTTTATTACGCCGCCCAGGAAGGCTACTACGATGAGACGGCACAGCTGCTCAACGCCCTGGCAGTCGTGGGCGAAACCTTGCCCGAAAAAAGTCGCCCTGCCGCATTGATGAGCGTACTGAATGCATCTTGCAAAGGCGAAGCAACCCCACTCCTGATCGCTTCCTGGAACGGTCATGAACAGATTGTGGACCTGTTAACAGAGGCCCTGGGCAACGCCGTGACAACACTTTCGGAGCAAGAACGAACCGCCGCAATCATCACCGTACTCAGCAGTGCCACCACTGAGGGCGCAACGCCGCTGTTCGTTGCCGCCCAGAGCGGCCATCTTGGGATCGTGGAACGGCTGACCACGCTGCTGCGTAAAACCACCCGTTCCCTGCAGGAAAAAGAGCAACTGCAACAGACCTTAGACGTGCTCAATCACCCCTGCAAAACCGGGGTCACCCCACTTCTCGTCGCTCTGCAAAAAAGAAATAACCGAGTAGCTGAGCACCTGTTGAGCGCTTTGAACACACTGCCTGAGAGTGACAGGCACGACAGCGTAATAAAAATGGTTCTACAGTGCTGCAATGATGGCACTACCCCACTCTACCTTGCCGCCGAAAATGGGTGTAACGAAGTAGTCAAACGACTGATGGACGCTCTGAAAAAAAACATGGCCAGACAGTTGCCGAATCAACACAGCCGGAGCGTACGATCGGTACTGAACGCCACCAAAGAGTGTGGAACAACGGCACTATCCATTGCCGCTCGGAACGGACATAAGACCATCGTAGAACAATTGCTGAGTGTTACAAAAGTACTGCCCACAGAAGAAAGAGCCATAGTGATTCAAGCCAGACTTGAAGCCTGCACGCAAAAGATCCCCTCCCCCCTCTACATGGCCGCCCAGCATGGACGTCTTGATGTCATCGAATGCATGATCCAGCTCCTGCAGGAAACGCTGACAGGGCGGCCAGAGGCAGTGCAGCAGCAGCTCATCAAACACATGCTGAACAAGAGCGTACCCCACAGGGGCACCCCACTTTACGTTGCCGCCAGAGAGGGGCATAAAGCGGTAGTGGAATGCCTGCTTGCGCACGGAGCCGACCCAAAGAAAGGCCGGGTATTATTGTATCCACTTGGTCAGCTTCGGCCTTTAAAATCGCTGCTGACCCGGACGCCGGCGAAAGCCGCAGGCAAGAAGAATGACGAGGCCATCGCCAACCAGATAAGGGCTGCCCTGAAAGAGAAAAAAGTGAACGCCCAGCCAACGCCGATAATCACCAGGAGAAAGACGACAACGCACACAACTACAAGTGTATGAGCCTGATGGCCAGGCGGTAACATCCATGCAATGACTGCCTGTGCGGGTGGAAATTTACTTCAACGATAAACTCTCACCCGGGTGATACAGTGATTTTTAAGCCGTAATTTTGCCGCCGCCGCGATCAGCTGCGCACCACCTTGAAATTGTCCCAGGCTTGAGAAGAGGGCATCACCTCAATACTGTTGATATTGATATGCGGCGGTTGTTGGGCAATCCAGAAAATAATATCGGCAATATCCTCAGGGCGCAGCGGGTTGGTACCTTTATACAGATTGTCACTCTTTTGCTGATCTCCCTTGAAGCGCACCAGGGAGAACTCAGTCTCACACATACCGGGTTCAAGACTGGTCACCCGGACACCGGTGCCGACCAGGTCACAGCGCAGATTCCGGGAAAACTGCGATACAAACGCCTTACTGCCGCCGTAAACATGACTACCAGGATAAGCCCAGTTCGCCGCCACAGACGCCAGGTTAATGATGGACGCCTTAGGCTGCTGGCGCAGAAGCGGTAGCAGCTTGTGGGTGACATTGACCAGACCTGTGACATTGGTATCGATCATGGTATGCCAGTCCTCCAGACTCGCCTCCCACGCAGGCCCTGCCCCGAGCGCCAGACCGGCATTATTGACCAGCACCTCAATAGTGCGAAAACGCTCAGGCAAGGCATCAACCATATCAGAAACAGCCTGGGCATCACGCACATCAAGCTGCACGGTGTGTACCGGCACCGTCAACTCATCAGCCAATGCCTGTAAACGCTTAAGACGCCGCCCGGTAATAATCAGCGAGTAACCATGCTCAGCAAACAGCCGGGCACTTGCCAGACCAAAACCGGACGTAGCCCCGGTTATCAACACTGTGGAAGAGCTCATTGTGTAACTCCATTTTTTTCCATTGTATGGCGTGCCCCCACCAGCGCACGACGATTTGATTTACCGTCACAATCCAGCCAGAAATAACCGGGCAGTACAGGAAAGCAAAATCCCCATACAAGCCGTTCATCCTGAGCGAGTCGCAGGCGCAGCAGGCTTAGTGCGAAGAGTACAAGCGCTAACATTTGACTGCCCTGGTCGCGCTGACTGCATTGCATAATAAACGTCAACAGTCGCTCACATGGAAAACTGGTTAGACAGGACGGAAGAGAACATTTCCAGCTGACAAATCATAAAGGAAAACTGAGGAGTACAGTAGCATTGTGGACTTTCAGGGGGTCGTGCAGTAAACTCTGAGCCTGATTGCGAGTAACGGTCAGGCGTTGAGTGCCAAGGCAGCCCGGCTCAATGCGGTCAACTCACGCTCCCATGGCACAGCTGGATAGCGCAGCCCCCTCCTAAGGGGCAGGTCGGAGGTTCGAATCCTCCTGGGAGCGCCAA
>JAQFVO010001271.1 GCA_027942505.1 Endozoicomonas sp.
GTAGCAGCCCATTTCTTCGGACCATCGGTCACAAGATACTTGCCATCCTTGATCACTGCCTCGACCAGCCGGTCGTGTCCGTCGACGATGGCAAAGTAACCGGGCCGGTTAAAGAAAAACTCCCGATTTTGCCGAGTGCTCCACCCGCGATGCGAATGTACAACATTGGTCACTGAACCTTTAACACCCTTTTCGTTCAGAGAGACTTTAAGTGTGTTGTGAATACCGAGTGTGCTATTGGCACTCAGTTTCAGCCCGGACAGCACACCAGGTGTGAACTGTACGCCCAGTGTGGCATGCAGTTTGTCCAGCAACTGGTCATCGACAGAGTCGATTTCGATCTTTGGAATGCGCAGTTCGCAGGGTTCTAACTGAGATAGGTTCAGAAGGTTGAGCAAAGTATTAATTGTTTCGTGATCCAGCTGGTCAATTGTCTGCAGTTTCTCATCACTTGGCAGGATGGCAATAAACCGCAGCGGCTGGTCATCGTCGGACGTGAAATGCTTGGCAATGGCGCTGAAACCACCATACTGTGCATGTTGTACGTTTTCAGTAATGTGCATCATCATAACGTTCTTGATGGTCTGATGATCGGCGCAATGAAACGATTCGGGATGCGTGAGCGATTCTTTGAACGGATCACTCCACATGCCCTGAAATGAGAGCACATTACCCAGCAAAAGCTCTATGTTACAAGTGGCTTGACAGTCCTCAAATACACTGGTGACCTGGCCCTGTGTTTTTCGCATGACCAGTTCGTTTGTCGCTTTGGCAACCTGACCAATATTGACGACCTTAGTCTCAGCACCGTAATCCCTCTCAAGTGCTGTATTCAATTGTGGATTCTCTTGCTCGGGGGCTGACACCAGAAAGTTGGCACTGACTACGCAAGAATTATTGGCTGATGCGATGCGCTTGCTGGTTGCACCGAGCAGGCTGTGGATCTCTTTTTCCAGTGTCGGTGTCAGTGAGCCTTTGCGCAGGCCAAGGATTTCTTCCTTCTTGCTGCTGTCGTGCATGGCGGCCAGCATCATGCCCAGTAATGGAACCAGGCTAACGGAAGAGAATGCAGTGCTGTCCACGCCCGGGCGGATGGCGAGTTGGTCACAAAGCTTTTGCACACACCTATCAACAACTTCCCTGGCACTGACGGAACTTGGGCCAGGTGCAGACAGATGCCAGCTGTGTGAAGGGCGGTGAGATGTTAACAACGGATCCATAAAAAATACTCCTTGTTAATGGTTAGTTGTGTCCATTAGGTAGACATTAAATGCCTCTCTTAATCAGGGTTTCAGTTGGTGACCACAAAGAGACGTTTTTCATGTGCTCTCTGTGGTTTCTTCCTTACCGTTTAAGGCAAGAGGGCGGCCACCACCGGGAGAAGTGTGCCTGTCAGGCCAGTTTGCCGTTGAGCTCGCTATGCCTCACCAAAGATATTAAAGAGCTCCTTTCTGGCATTGTTTTTGATAATCAAGTCCACAGTACCCGAGCTAAATTCAATGAAGTAAACATCTTTGGGTTTCTGGTGACCAATTAACTGCAAAATTTTTGTTTGCAGGGTCTCGGCAACGTCCTGACTTTTGACCTCAATGCGAAATGTATCCTCAAAGTCGTAAACCCGTGTGATGTTCAGCTGACCGTCGGGATTGAGTGTGTTTTGTACACGGGCAAGCAGACCTTGGCTAACCAGGGGACTACTGCTCTCTTTACTGGTCACAGATTTGCTGACTTCCAGTGAGTCCTTCAGGGGAGAGTTGCCATTGGGAAGAGCGTCAATCCCACCGGAGGGCCCGGAGGACGGTGTGGTACTGGTCGGGCCATGGGTAACTGGGGGCGTAACGCTTATACTGCACTTTTCAGGGACGTGAAATCCCCAATTTAGTAAATATCCCAAAAATGGAAGCATTGTGTATCCATAGGGCTTTTCACTGACCACGGTCTTTTTTTCTCCCTGCAAGTCATTCAGGGGAGAGTTGTCTCTGGGAAGAACATTACCGTTACCGGAGGGCTTGGAGGGCGGTATGATACTGGCCGGGCCATCGGTAGCGAGGAACTGACCATCAGTGATCAAGGCTTCCACCAGCCGGTTGCCTGAGTCGTCGACAATGGCAAAATAACCCGGACGATTTAAGGTAAACAGCCGCAGCATATTACCTGATCGGCCTATATAGGCGACAGTGGCCACCGAACCGGAAGCACCAGCCTCATCCACAGATACCTTGATCGTGCTTTGCGAGTTTAGTTCGACGAACATATCCACATTAAGGTTGCCAAGATCCGACGTTCTAATTCCGCGACCTGTTGCTGATGCCAGACTGTCCAGCAGCTTATGGTCTGTGTGTTCGATTTGAATGCGGGGCAGGGTAAGATAGCCCGCCTGTTTATCAGCTTTGGTGGACGCGTCAATCAGCTCATTGATCAAGCCACTGGTCAGATTAGAAAGCGAACTGGTGCTATCGCAAGGCTTAATGACCACTAGTTTAAGTGGCTTGCCGTCGTCTGAATCGAAGGGTTTGGCCATGGCCTCGAAGCCAGCGTAATCGGCGAAACTCAGGTCACCACGTTGGTGCATCATTTGTACGTTGTTGATGATCGAGCCATCCAGACAATAGAATTGATCTGCGCTGGTGTCGGATTTATCAAACGAGTTTTCCCAGAATCCCTGAAAGTTCAGTACGTTGCCAAGGGCAAGCACCACACAGGAGCGTTCTTTTTTGGATGCATCACCAAATACATTGGTAATGCGTCCTGCCGTCTTGCGAGCAACGTACTCGTCAGTGGTCTTGGCTACATCGGAGTCGACGATCTGCACCTCGGTATCATAGGTACTTTGCAGGGTCTCAATAAATGCCTGATTGGTAATCGGGCGTAATGATGTCAGGAAATTTACGGTGGCTACCGCTGACTCTTTGGTAAACGGATGTGCTTTGCTATACGCTCCCAGCTCCTGGTGAATCTGTGTTTCCAGTTCCTCCGTTAATGACCCGGGCGGCAGATCCAAAAGTTCCTCCTTACTGGTCTGATTATTCATTGCGGCCAGCAACATCCCCAGCACCGGAGAGATACTGACGGGCGAAAGCACCGTGCTCTTTGGATTGCGGCCAAGGCCGGATTTCAGCAGGTCTAAGGATGTTTTCTCAACCAGGTTGCGGGCAACTTTGGCGGCATCAGATGCACCAGAAGCGTCGGGTGCACCAGTCAGCCGTTGCCCAACTTGCTGTAGCGACTGCGCACGGGCGGTGTCGGTATAACTCAGATTGACTGGCATATTACGAATTCCTGTTTTTATTGCGTTTTTATTCTCATGTATTTGTCCTTTTGACCCGTTTTGTGGAAAAAGATTCCCGAACATTGTGAATTAGTAACCAGTCCCTGGTGCCGGTTGAAATGATGGTGCGGTGTATGGCGAGTCGTTCATTTGCAGTCAATGCAGGATATGAATTGTCAATTGTGAGGGTGTCGCAAAAAGCATAAAAGCCTTGAACCACGAAGAACACGAAGAACACAAAGGAAAAGAAAAGCTCTTCTTCGTGCTCTTCGTGTCCTTCGTGGTTCCCTTCTTTTCAG
>JAQFVO010001321.1 GCA_027942505.1 Endozoicomonas sp.
GCTACTCAAAAACAGCTGTTCAAAAAACGATCAAATTACTTTTTTAGATTTGCTTAATGTTTTGTCCCGTACTTAGATCTGACTGGCGGTAAAGACGCCTGCTGATGACAACCACTAGCCTAAGGCAAGTGCAGTCCCGCGAGGGGCTGTGCGGAGGCAGTCTGAGTGCAAAAGTGTGAGCCGACGTAGACTGGGCGTCCCCCAGAAACCGCATACAAGGCCGAGTCTCTGGGCGAGTGAGCCAAGGATCACAAAGCCCTCTGGTTCGTGAGACACGGTAAATGCGGCGGTCGCCTGCATGGATGCAGGTGAGGAGCGTGAGCAGGACGCGGAAGCTTTGTGCTCTGAAAGTTCATGTCCCCTCTTGTTTATTAAGAGTGGGGAGATCTGTTCAACATGCGATTGGTAATTTCCCAGTTCTCAGCCACTGGTTACAACAGGCTCGGCGAACAGGCCTCATCATCTTGTTCGAGCAAACCCGATGACAACCAATAGTGCTAGCAGGAGTAATCCTGTCTGGTGATTGAGTAGAAGTCAGCAGAGGCCATAGTAGTGGTTCGACAGAAGTCATTAATAGACGGGAAGTCGTCAGCGAAGGGCCAAACATCGATGACAAAGAGGAGACTGATTCCCTCAGGGCGATGCAGCCGACCGGCGACTCACCGTACCTGGCGACAGAATCTTTAACCAGCTTTGAACCATGATCTACTAAATTGCGTGCTTGAATCGGCTAATCTGGCAAGTGCATGGAAACAGGTCAAAAGCAACAAGGGTGCTCCGGGTATCGATGGAGTCACCATTGAAGCTTATCCCGACTTTGCCAAACAGCATTGGCCTTCGGTACGCCAAGCCTTATTAGACGGAACCTACCAGCCGTCACCTGTGCGCCGGCATGTTATAAAAAGCCGGATGGTGGTGAACGCTTGCTGGGAATCCCAACCGTGATGGACAGAGTCATACAGCAGGCCATTGTGCAGGTGCTGACCCCTGTCTTTGATCCGGGATTCTCTCCAAACAGCTTCGGCTACCGACCGGGACGGTCAGCACATGACGGAGTCCGTCAGGTTAAGCAGTTGATCAACAGGGGGCTGCATTACGCCGTTGACGTTGATCTGAGTAAATTCTTTGATACGGTTAATCACGACGTTCTGATGTTGAGGGTCTCCCGTAAGATCCACGACAAATGCCTTCTGAAACTGATTGGTCGCTACCTGCGCTCCGGTGTCATGATTGAGGGCAATGTCCCGACCAGGGTTGGCATGCCACAGGGTGGGCCTCTATCACCCTTGTTGTCTAATGTGGTCCTCGACGAACTTGACAAGGAGCTTGAATATCGGGGTCATTGCTTTGCAAGATACTGTGATGATTTCGTTATCCTCGTCAAAAGTCAGCGTGCAGGGGATCGGGTAATGCACAGCATTACCCAATTCATTGAACGCAAATTGAAACTGAAGATTAACTCCCGGAAAAGAAAAGTTGTGAAAGCAACAGAAAG
>JAQFVO010001339.1 GCA_027942505.1 Endozoicomonas sp.
GCAGCGAGCGTCAGGACGCTACTGCCGGCATAGTTAACCAGCCTGATATCAGCACCGTGTTGCACCAGCAGTTTGACGGTTTCACCGTGGCCCTGACGTGCAGCTATCAGCAGAAGGCTATCGCCATTGCGGCTGGTCTGGTCGATGTTGGCGGTGTGTTTTTCCAGGAGCCAGGCGAGAAGCTGGTGGTGACCCTGGCGGACTGCCAGGGTAAGGGCGTTGTCCCCGGATTCATTGGTCTGCTGGCTATCAACGCCAGACTCCTCCAGCCATTGGGCCAGGTGCTGGTGGCCTGCGTGCACCGCGTGCAAAAACAGGTTGTTGCCATCGGGGTAGACCCGTCTGAGATCGGTATCATTAGCGGCAAGCCATTGCGCCAACGCCATGTGACCGTTGGCAACGGCCTCCGCCAGCGGGTCTTTGAGCTCGTCGTTGAGATGCGTGAGAGAGGCATTCCGGCTGACCAGCCATTGTACCAGTGGCTGGTGACCGTGGCGTGCCGCCAGGGTCAGGGCAGTCTCTGCGTGGTAATTTTCGTGGTTGACGGGTTGCGGGCAGTGACTGTCAAGCCACTTTATAAACGTCAGATGTCCACCAGCGGCAGCCAGCATCAGCGCGTTATTACCATCGAGATTGATGTGATTAACATCGGCGCCCCAGCGGATTAGCTGTTCAGCCTGTGCCAGGTTGCCGTCCTGCGCTGCCAGACAGAACGGGGTATTGCCCTCACTGTCTTGCATAGCCGGGTTAGCTGTAGCGGGCAGGTTGGATGCAGGAGCTATGGTAACCGACCGCTGTGCGCTGCCATTAAAACGACCGTCGTCGTTTTTAGACGGCTCGCCAGTGCTCAGGTAGGTGCCTGTCTGGGGGGCATTAACCGGGGGGCTCATTCTACTGGACTGGGGTGCGTTGGCAGCGGTGCTTCTTAGCATGATTACAGCTCAACTGTTGTGATTTATTGTCCCGGGCTTCCGGCTCCGCGTGTCCTGAAAAAGATGCTTCAGTGAACACTACTGAGGCTGACTGGCTGTTCTGGTCGTAATTTCGCGAGCCATGGATCGCGACTGACTATTTCTCAAGATCAATGCTGACCAAATCCCTCAGGCTACCTTTGCAATCAGAAGAAACTGGCAGATTGTCAATGGCATCAAGGCGTGCCTTGAGAGTTCCAGAGCGCTGCTTAACGATGTTGGCCACTACCAAAAGGGACTTGTATTCCAGTGTCTTGTCGTTGTGTTGATTGAATCTGGCAAATCTGGCGTCTGCTTCTTCTTCACTCAGGTGCTCGTCATTGCCATGAAGCTCCAGCGCTTCTAATAGCCGGAATTTCTGATCCGGGGCGGAAGAGTGATAGAGACTGGCGCGGCGAATCTTTGATGTCATTTTGAATATCATCGCCAGTAACATCTTACTGGGATTTTTGAATATCATATGCAGCAACAGTTCATTGGCACTGAAGGTGCGATCAATATCTTTATTTGTCAGGCAGTAGCCACGGTGGAACAGCCATACAGCGATCAGTGGTTCAGAGGCGTTAATGGCCACTGACAAGGCACCTTTGCCATCAACGTCAACCTGGTGCATATCCCCACCCCGCTGGCAGAGCCACTCCAGCATGGGCAAATTGCCATGGCGTAACGCGTTAGAAAGACTACTTTGCCCCAGATCATTTTTTCCCCTGATGTCAGCACCCTGACTGTATAACCATTTAACAACATGGAAATGGTCCGAACCCGAGGCAGCGATCAGGCAGCAATTCTTCTCATCCTCGCTCAGCCCGCTGCGCGCCCAAAACCACTGGATAATGTGCAA
>JAQFVO010000106.1 GCA_027942505.1 Endozoicomonas sp.
CTGTGTCTTTGTGGTTCCCTTCTTTTCAGGGGCTTTTGCGACAGCCTCTATGGCGGGTGGCCGGGAAGTGTTGATCACCGACGGACCGGCAACACCCGGGGGTTGTGGACAAGACCGGGAACGCTACTTTCGACAGTGGTGCGACCAACAATTGACAAATGGTCAGAAAGCCATTCTGGAACAGGCAATGCCCGCCCTGGAAACTGTCGCGATAACCTCACCCACGTGGTCGTAAGACAGAGGCATGAGAGCTGCTGGGCTGGAGACGCAATACCCTGACCCGCAAACTCCACGAGCTGGCCATTACCAATATGTGACCCGGCCAGGGTAATCCGGATATCTATACAGACAACAGAACGTAGCAGTATGGAATTAACGTCATGGAAAGCAGATCAGCAGTACGCCAGGAACTTGGCCCCCTCCTTTTCACCACCGCTCTCGCTATCAACCCACTTTTTGAAGCCGAAGCCGCAACTAAGGGAAGGCTGGGTAAGACATCGTCCGGATCATTCACCATCACCCTGGTTGTTCACCCCTCATTGCGCTCACAGGTGGCCGTCGTTGACAATGAAACACTGGATGAAGCTGGCAACCCAACAGTTATCCCTACCGACACCCTGAGCTTCGGTAAGCCAGTCGCGCTTTGTGTTGCCGGTCGAGGATTATCACAATTCAGTCTTGCGGCTGAAGGCAACGAGGGCATCTTCCTGCAAGTCAACGAAGCGGGTGGGACAACCCCAATAACCGGCGAACCTTCAGACTTATTTGCCACACAGGCGAATTGCCAAAACAATACTCGTAGCCTGAGCGCCATTCCTGCCAGGGATATTCAGGACATTACGCAGCCCTCCGTCCTGATTATCCATGCCGAGTAAAGAGCAATATTTCCATTGTGTTCAGCAAAAACGGGTTATTGAAGCGCCAATTCATCACAAATACTCTATGATTGTCGCTTAATTGCCCGTTGGACTAATCCATGCTAGATGTTGTTCTTTATCAACCAGAAATCCCACCCAATACCGGCAATATCATCCGCCTGTGCGCCAATACCGGTTTTCGCCTGCATCTTATTGAGCCTCTGGGTTTTGAGCTTGATGACCAACGCCTGAAGCGGGCCGGACTGGATTACCATGAGTTTGCCGAGCTGAAGATTCACCCGGATTATTCATCATTTTTGACCACAGTCCAGCCAGAACGAGTACTTGCCCTGAGCACCAAGGGCAGATGCAACTACAGTAACTGCCAGTTTCAGCCAGGCGATGCTTTGATGTTTGGCCCGGAAACTCGTGGCCTGCCAGCAGAGATTCTGGCATCCCTGCCTCAAGATCAGGTGCTCAGGCTACCAATGTTGCCCGACAGCCGAAGCCTTAATCTTGCCAATACCGTGGCAATTGTTGTTTATGAGTCTTGGCGACAAATGTCTTTTACAGGTGGCAGCTGACTGAGATGAGGAAAAATCAGGCCAGGGCGTAAACGAAGTGACTTGAACATTTTGCCAGCCTTGTTCAGCAAATGTCCTTTATATCTTGCCGACTTATGTTCGCCTCGAATCTTGCAAGCTTCGGGTACCAATACTTAATTATCCGGCAAACACAAACTTGCCACGAAGGCACTGAGTAAAAAAATCTTTTCCTCAGTGTCACTGTGGCAAAAAAAGGGGGGTTATCCGGGACCCTAGTTAACCGCTTCCGGCTGATTAGATGCCTGCTGCTCACGGGCCTGCATATACAGAGCATCAAAGTTGACCGGAGCCAGCATCAGCGGAGGGAAACTGCCGCGCAGTACCAGGTTATCTATGGCTTCACGGGCGTACGGGAACAGGATGTTCGGGCAGAAAGCACCCAGAGTGCGATGCAGTTCGTCTTCATTCAGACCTTTGGCCAGGAAAACGCCAGCCTGGTGAACTTCAGCCACAAACGCGGTGTCTTTTTTGTCATCAGCCTGCACGTTTTCTACGGTCACTGTCAGGGACAAAACCACTTCAAACAGATCGTCTTCCAAGTTCCGGTTGGTGGTGCTCAGATCCAGTTTTACTTCAGGCTGCCACTGATTCTGAAAGATCTCGGGAGCTTTTGGTGATTCAAAGGAGATATCTTTCATGTAGATACGCTGCAGGGCAAACTGTGGTCCCTGCTGGGAGTTTTGTTGCTGATTTTCAGCCATTGTCATTTCCTTACTTTTGATGAGCTAAGCGCTTGATAACGCATTCGGGTGTAAAAAGGATTGTCCCGCATGGGGCACTGGGAAATCAGTCCGCCCGGAAGTGCGCTCGGGATGCGACTGCCGGAGTCAAAATCACTTCTTCACCACCGGCAAGTTGTCAGCAGACCAAGTAGACATCCCACCCTGAAGCCTGACCACGTTGACAAAACCAGCTTTCTTCAGGGTCTTGCCGACGCTGCCACTGTGTTGCCCCATGGCGTCCACTACAATAATGGTCTTTTCGCGGTATTTTTCCAGTTCACCAATGCGTTCACTGACTTTGGCAAACGGCATGCTGATGGCGTCAACGATGTGCCCTTTGCCAAAATCGGCCTTTTCCCGCACATCCAGCACCATAGCAGCATCCCGATTGACCAGTGTCGTCAGCTGCATGGTGGATACGCTCTGCCCACCTTTGCGCGCCTCTGTGAAGGCCAGTGCACTGCACAGCGCCACCAGGGCACCCAAATGCAGAGGGTTATTCATTGCGAATTCGATAAATTGGTCCATACCCACAAGCTGTCGACCTGTCAATTGAAAGGGGGCAAGTATACTGATCCCGTACCCGGAAAGTAAGGGACGAAATGGCTGAAAAGTAATGCAATTCGATACTAACGTACTGTTAGGCTGTGTGCGCATCTGTTTTGCATAGGTATTTCACTGGAAACCGGCAGTGAAGCAGGTAGAATGCCCACTATTTCACTGGCCAAGGTTAAGAAGCCATGACTGAGAAGTGCCCCCCTACCGCCCTGATCATCCTTGATGGTTACGGCTACCGTGAAGAGCAAGCCAGCAACGCCATTCAGGCCGCCAGCACACCGGTGATGGATCGCCTCTGGCAAGAAAAACCGCACAGTTTTATTTCCGGCTCCGGTATGGATGTCGGACTGCCCGACGGTCAGATGGGCAACAGTGAAGTGGGCCATATGAACCTCGGCGCAGGCCGGGTGGTCTATCAGGAACTGACGCGCATCAGCAAGGACATTGCTGATGGTGATTTTTTCCACAACGAAGTGCTTACCACCGCCGTTGATAAGGCGGTTCAAGCTGGTAAAGCCGTGCACATTATGGGGCTGGTATCGCCAGGTGGCGTGCACAGCCATGAAGAGCATATCCACGCCATGGTAGAACTGGCCGCTCGACGTGGTGCTAATGCCGTTTATGTGCACGCCTTCCTGGACGGTCGTGATACGCCACCACGCAGCGCCGAGTCCTCTCTGGCGCAACTTGACGCACTGCTAAGGGAGAAAGGCATTGGTCATGTAGCCAGCCTGATTGGTCGCTACTATGCCATGGATCGTGACAATCGCTGGGACCGGGTGCAAAAGGCTTACGACCTGATCACTGATGGCAAAGCCGAATTTTCAGCCACCAGCGCCGTGGCAGGCCTGAAGGCAGCGTATGAGCGTGATGAAAATGACGAGTTTGTGCAGGCCACCGTGATCGGTGACGAAGCCGTGCGCCTGAACGATGGCGATGCCCTGGTATTTATGAATTTTCGTGCGGACCGGGCGCGTGAGATCACCCGAGCATTTGTCGAGCCCGGCTTTGACGGTTTTCAACGCAGCCGAGTGCCAACGCTGGCCAGCTTTGTCATGCTGACTCAATACTCGGCGGATATTCCCGCACCCTGCGCATTCCCGCCCAGTGAGCTGACCAACACCCTTGGTGAGTACATGGAAAAACTGGGCAAAACCCAGCTGCGTATTGCCGAAACCGAAAAGTACGCCCACGTCACCTTTTTCTTCAGCGGTGGCCGCGAAGAGCCATACAAAGGGGAGAAACGGGTCCTGGTAGCATCACCCAAAGTGGCAACCTACGACCTGCAACCGGAAATGAGTGCCCCGGAAGTAACGGACCGACTGGTACAGGAGATCCGTAGCGGCGAGCACGATCTGATCATTTGTAACTTCGCCAATTGCGACATGGTGGGTCATACCGGCGTATTTGAAGCAGCAGTCAAGGCTGTTGAGGCTGTCGATGAAAGCGTTGGTCGTGTAGTTGCAGCATTGGAGGAGGTGGGAGGACAGTGCCTGATCACCGCCGACCACGGCAACGCAGAACAGATGGAAGATCCAACCACCGGACAAGCCCACACTGCGCACACCTGCGAGTTGGTTCCCCTGATTTACGTGGGACCACAACCAGTAACACTTAAAGACGGTATCCTCTCCGACCTGGCACCCACCCTGTTGGCCTTGATGGGCGTCGAACAGCCCGCCGAAATGACCGGCAAATCCCTGCTGGTCTGATCCACAAACAGGCACTGTGTTTAGCCGCAGTGCCGCAATATGTCACCGCTGCCCCTGAGCCATTACCTGCTGGCTGTTATTATAATGTCCGTTGTACCCATGGGGGTTGTTGGTGGTGTTGTGACTTTGGCGCGCAGGCATACTCGGTGAACCAGAAGGGGTACCAGAAGGGGTACCAGAAGGCGTGGCTGGCGGTGTGGGAAACGCACATTGTGGATCATAGCGCGAGATGCCAGCATGACTATGGAACTGGGGTGAGAACACCTGAAACTCCGGAAAATGCCCAGCAATGAGCTTCTGGATATATTCAGGGGGAGCCTCACCCTCAATAACCTGCTCTGTTGAAACGGTGGTGATTTTGAACGACACCTGCCCCTGCCCGTTCACACCCCTCTGACCGATGGCAGGCGGCTCATCGGAACTGCCGCCAGGGGCCGCACTGGCAGGAATGAAGTTGCCTCCCATCGGGTGTCCAGCCACCCGGGCTGACTGGCCAGATTGTGATGGATGACGCGGTGAGGAGAACTGGGCAGTAGATTGCGGGACAGAAGAACCCGGCTTGAAGGACCAGCACTGATATTTGATCTGGTTTGACATCTTGAACTCACCTTGTTGAATCTATTATTGACTGATTCCAACCTTGAAATTCTTCGCAGTAGTCCATTCTAGATGAATATTTGTCTTGGCTTGAGATTTTTATTGGCCCTGCCTGTGAACGCTCTACTACTTTCCAACCACCGCCGCTAACAGCGCAGGCTGCAAAATGTTTGAGCGATCTGTTTTCTCCTGATTTTCCCACTGAATGTACCAGCCAACCCAATCGGGAAAGCGGCACCCAGAAACCATTGTCGTTGTGCAGCATTTAACAGAATGCCTCGAGAAAACTATCCCCGCTTCGAGAGGCTGTTGCAAAAAGCATAAAAGCTTTGAACCACGAAGAACACGAAGGCCACAAAGGAAAAGAAAAGCTCTTCTTAGTGCTCTTCGTGTTCTTCGTGGTTCCC